>NC_016751.1:2100000-2231407 GCF_000255135.1 Marinitoga piezophila KA3 | reverse complement strand
AAACTTAGTGAACTTAGGAATTATCAAAAAGAAATATGCACCCCATGACAATTAGAAAAAAATCCTAAAAATTTACACTTTAATATTTTTTTACTTTCATTAAGAATTGTATCTATTAAATAAGCTTTTTTTCTCGATTTTGTGAATAGGTTAAAAAACTAAATATTAATTAAATTAAACATATTTTTTAACAAATAAATTAATAATTTCTTCTAAAAATTGGGAATCTTCAATAGTAAATGGTTCCAACTTATGACTGTCTATATCCAGCTCTCCATATACATTTCCGTTATTATCAATAATAGGAATAACTATTTCTGATTTTGTTTTTTCACTACATGAAAGATAATTTTCTGCTTTAGAAACATCCTGAACAACAAAGGTATTTTTTGTTGCAGCAGCCTGACCACAAATTCCTTCACCAAAAGGTATCTTTACATGTTCTGTTGGTTCGCCAAGATATGGACCAAGTTTTAATATATTTTTTTCATTTTTGTCAGTTAAATAAAAACCTACCCAATTATAATAATCCACATTATCATATAATACTTTTACAATTTTTTCCATAGCTTTATTAATGTCTTTTGTATCATATATAATCTTTTCTATTTGTGATAGCAATTTACCAAAAAGCGCTTTTTTAGTATCCACCGGCCTATTATTAATAAATTCTAAAATCGCCTTATCAACAGTTTCTCTAATATCTACGTTATTTAAAAAATGATAAAATGAATCAACCATAATAACAGTTCCATAGTAAGTATCGATATAATAATGAGAATTTAAACCCAACATTCCCATAATAAATACAACAAAATCACCACGTTTTAATTGATAATGTTCAGCGTTTCTCGAAAGTTTTTGAACCATTTCTTTTTTTACACTGAGAAAATTGTTCTCCCAATCCTGCTTAAATAAATCAAAATCTTTTCTTCTAATATCTTGTAATCTTTCTTTTATTTTTTCTTCGTTTAAATCTTCTTTCTTTTCATATTCACTAATTAATCTGGGATGTTTTTGTTTATATTCCTTCCATCCTTCATACCAATATATTTTATCCATATTTAATATTTTCAAAAATTCTGGTGTTAAATCTTGTAAAATACTTCTCATTTTTTCAACCTCCTTCCAGTTTATTTAATTTTACCATTTTTATCTTACAGAATTTTTGAGAAATAACATTTGATATTAAATGTTAAAAATAGTATAATAGTATCACATAAAATGGTAGGGGGGATAAAGTTGAGTATTGCAAAAAAACTTTATAACAAAGCTCTTGAAAATTTAACAGATGATGTTATTATTGAAGATTTTATTATTGGTATTGGAGAAACAGCTGTAAAATTAAGCGATGGTAGAGTAGGTTTTGTTGCTACAAATCGCGAAGATACTTTAGGTAAATGTGAAGAATTTTACAAATGTATGGGATTAGACGGAAAACCAGAGAGTAAAGCTAATATTGGAATGAAAGCAAAAGATTTATTAGAAGTAGGATTATTTTCTGGTGATCCATTATTAAGATCTGTATCTTACGCTGCATTAAATGCTGTCTTTAATAAAAATCCAGAACGATTTGTTGGTGGAGATACTTTAGAATTAATGGAATTTAAGAAAAACGATGTTGTTGGAATGATTGGCGAAATTACGCCCTTTGTTGAAATATTAAAACCCAAAGTCTGGGATGTTCTTGTTTTTGATAGACAAAGGAGAAGTGATGAAGTACTTCCAGATTGGGCAATTATAGAGATGCTCCCAAAATGCAGTGCTGTTATTATCACTGGAACTTCAATTGTGAATGGAACTATAGATTGGATATTAAATTATGTTAACACAGATAGAGTTGCAATAGCCGGACCATCAACTATGATGGTGGAAGATGTATTTCCTGTAAAGATTTTATCAGGTGCATATGTTGAAAATGGCGATTTATTGTTTGATCTGATAAAAAAAGGAGCAGGAACCAGAACGTTATTTAGATCTGGTGCTGCTCGCAAGGTAAATTTATTATTTTAAATATCTATCCAATTCATATAATGATTTTATAGTTTCTGAATATTCATATTGACGATTTAACCTATTTATAAGAATTGATTTTATCCCAAAATTATTGCCGCCGAGAATATCAACATTGTAATTATCTCCAACAAATATCACATCGTCTTTTGATAATCGCATTTCATTTAATGCATATTCAAATATTTTAGGATCCGGTTTATATAACTTCGTGGCATATGAGGTAATAAGATAATCAAATGGAAAAGGATTTTTGTTTAAAGTTGGAATTACAAAATCATCATCAGCATTTGAAAGTATTGCTATTTTCATGCCATTTTCTTTTAAATATTTTAAATAATCGACATCTTCGTATGGTGGCAGGTTAATAAATGTTTTATACATTTCATCTATATAATATTCTGGTGAATTTTTTAATTCAAAAACATCTATTATTTTTTCAAACATTATTTTATAATATTCCCTTTCAGGTTTAAACGGTTTTAAATGATAGTCCTTAAATATCTCTTTATATGTTTCATTAATCTTTTTTTCGATTATCTTTGATGGATAATTACATTCCTTTGAAATAATTTTAGCGATTGGTAAAAATAAGTGATTTGCATTTATAAGCGTTCCGTAGAGATCAAATATTATACCTTTTTTCATTTTAAAAACCTCCTTGTTAAATTTTCAAATTAATTATACCAGTGTATTATTATCAAAAAGATAACGTCTTTAAAATTTTACTCAAATATTATAATTGCCAAAAGAAAATATGCTATAATTTTTATGAAATCAATTATTTGTTGGGGAGGGAGTAACATATGATGGTAGATAGACAGGAATTTTTACAAAAGCTTATTACAAAAACAGATTCAAAAATAGTAATGCTTGTAATGGATGGAATAGGAGACACAGTTATTAATGGAAAAACTCCTTTACAGGCTGCAAAAACTCCAAATCTCGATAAAGTAGCAACAGAATCAGACCTTGGTCAAACAATACCTGTTTTACCAGGAATAACTCCAGGTTCAGGACCTGGACATCTTGGTATTTTCGGATATGATCCTATTAAATACCAAATTGGAAGAGGTATCCTCGAAGCACTTGGTATTAATGTTGAAGTAGGAGAAAAAGACGTTGTTGCAAGAGCTAATTTCGCAACATTAGACGGTGATATTGTTGTTGACAGAAGAGCTGGAAGACCTGCATCAGAAGAATCAGCAAGAGTAGTAAAAATCTTACAAGAACACATAAAAGAAATCGATGGTGTTAAAATCACTTTCTATCCTGGAAAAGAACATAGATTCGTTGTAAAACTAACAGGAGAAGGATTAGATGACAGAATTGAAGATGCTGACCCACAGAAGGAAGGATTGCCAATTAAATGGGCACACGCATATGATCCTGCTGCAGAAAAAACTGCAGAAATAGTTACAAAATTAATGAAGGAAATTAGAGAAGTATTAAAAGACGAACCAAAAATCAATTTTGCATTAATTAGAGGATTTTCAAAATACCCTGCAATTCCAAAATTTCCAGAAGTTTATAAAATGAGAGCAGCTGCTATTGCTGTTTACCCAATGTATAAAGGCTTAGCTAAGTTGGTTGGAATGGATATTTTAGATGTTGACGGAGAAACACCTGCAGATGAATTTGAAACTTTGAAAAAACACTGGGATGAATATGACTTCTTCTATGTACATATTAAGAAAACAGATTCATACGGAGAAGACGGAAACTTTGATGCTAAGGTTCACGTAATCGAAATGGTTGATGAAGCATTACCAAAATTACTTGAATTAAATCCTGATGTTTTAGTGGTAACAGGAGATCATTCAACACCTGTAGCAATGAGCGGACACAGCTGGCATCCAGTTCCATTTATGATAAAATCCCCATATACAAGAGCTGGCTTATCAAAAGCATTTGATGAATTTGAAGCAGCAAGGGGCTCTATGGGAACAATATATGCTGTTGATCTTATGGGATTGCTTCTCGGTAATGCAAGAAAATTAGAAAAATTTGGAGCATAATGCCATTTTTTGTAACACTTTTTTCAGTAGCAATTACAATAATCCTTTTAATAAAAGTAAAAATGATAACTACAGCCATAATATTTATGGCTGTAGTCTTTTTTATTAACAAATATTCCTTAAAAACTAAAGCTCTTTTTTTAATTATAATAGGATTAATCGTATTTAGGACACTTTTTATTACTAATGTTTTACCCGATAATCTTAATAACATTGACCTGGGAATTTTAGGATATATTACAGATAAAAACTATAATCAATTTAAAGTAAAAACAGAAAAAATTTTCTTTGAAAACAAATGGGTTGATTATAATAAAACATTATATTTTAACTATAATAAGTTTTCTGTTGATCCATTTGAAATTGGAAATAAAGTATATATCTATGGGAGTTACCTGAATGGAAGGTTTAATGCGGAGTATATGGCAAATTCAAATGAAGGAAGCATATACTCTATTAGAAATTATTTCAAAAAACGTATTTATAATCATTATGATTATTCAACAAATAATATTTTATTTTCCATTCTTTTTGGTGGCATAAGCCCTACATACTCTAAAATTTACAAGGAAGCTGGACTTTTGCATTTATTTGCTGTTTCTGGTTTTCACGTATATCTTCTTTATTTTGCCATATATTATATATTTTCAAAGACCTTAATTCATATACATTATAGGCGCATTTTTACTATAATAATATTGCTTTTTTATCTTGCAGCTTCAGGTTTTTCTCCTTCAGCAACAAGGGCTGTGCTTTTGCTAATTTTTGTTGAATTATCAAAAATCTTTGGCTTTAATATAGACACATTAAATCTCCTTGGAATAGTTGGAATAATAAATTTATTATATAATCCATATAGTATATTATCACCAGGATTTTTAATGAGTTACTTTGCTTCATTTTCAATATTATTTTCTCTAAAATATACTAAAAACCCGTTTATAATTACATTATCAGCATATCTTGCTGTTGCACCATGGAGTATTATATTTTTTAATGGAATTTCATTACTTGGAATCTTTTTATCGATAATTATTACACCGATAATATATGCAATAATGTTTTTTGGAGTTATAGCAATCTTATTCCCAATACCACATTTTTTAGGGATATGGATTGATTATTCATTAAAAGGATTCAATGAATTTTTGATTTTTCTAAATTCTAAAATCCCATATATTATCTTTAATGATAATTCTGCAAAATTCATTTCATATTTTATCAGTATAATAATACTGTTCTTGTTTCATATGATAAAACCCCAAATTTTCTCAAATAGATTACAGGAGGTAATATAATGTCAGGAAAATTCATTTTAATTGTAGGTCCTATGTATTCAGGAAAAACTTCAGAATTAATTTCATTTATAGAAATCTATACACTTGGAAAGAAAAAAATCAAAGTATTTAAACCTATTATAGATACAAGATATGCTTCAGAATATGTTGTTTCACATACCGGTACAAAAGTAGAAGCAATTCCTATTAAAGAATCAAAAGAAATGTATAATTATCTTGATTATGATGAAAAAGCAGTATTTGTTGATGAAGTTCAATTTTTTGATGAAGGCTTAAAGGATGTTATAAATGATTTATTAAAGAAAGGAATAAATGTTTATTGTTCTGGATTAGACCTTACATATAAAAACAACCCATTTCAGACTACAATTTTGCTTTCAGCATATGCTGATGAAATTATTAAAAAGAAGGCTGTATGTCATGAATGTGGAGAATACAACGGAACTATTTCATTTAAATTAGTTGGAAATGGTGATGAAATAGATGTTGGAGGATTTGAGAAGTATATTGCAGTATGTAGAGACTGTTATGAAAAACTAAATGCAGAGAAATAATTCTCTGCATTTAGTTTTTATGAATTTTATTTACTCAAAAATTTTTTAGTATCCTTATTTTAGAAAATATACAGATTTCATTCTTATAGCAAATAATGGATCTATAAAAAATTGTACAACCAGTAAATTAGTTCTAAATTTATTTCTGACTTACTTTTAGTATGCAATATACCATATCAAAACAAAATGAGGCTTTTGCCTCATTTGATTAATTCCAGCAATTTTTATCAATTTTTATAGGTTTGGAAGTTTTTTATAATATTTTAATAAAACTTTTTACTTCCTTCTTGCTTTTTAGTATAAAATCTTTATTAAAGGATGATGTTGTCATATTATTTACGTCGCTATTCAGTCTATATATTTACTTTGGTTTTTTACTATTATATAAGTAAATAATGTACTTATAATAATATATGTAACTAATAAAATTATAGATACGTTTAACGAAATTTTTTCAGGTTTAAATAATATAAAATTTCCGTAAAAATCAAAGACTTTATGTCCTAATATAGAGATTAAATTTTTTAAATCATATTTTCCAAAAGTGGGGAAAATAAAATTATAAAGAACTAAAATTAATATAGGATAAATAACTCCTCTAAATAATAACCCGAGATAAAATCCAAAAGTTGTAAAAATAAATGAAAGAAATACACTTAATACAAATTGTAAAATAATGTTTGTATCTGAAGGTTGAACTGATAATTTAAATTCATTAACAGGAATATCAAAAAAAAGACTATTATAAAATATAAAGCCTATTATACTTGACAGAAATAATACAATAATAATCATTAAGAATGATAATATATACATTGATAACTGTTTTGATAATAATATATGCATCCAGTTATTCTGAACAGCTTTTATCTTTAAGGTTTTATATTTTATATCATATGTTGCAATATATACACCATATACACCAAAGAAAAATGAATAAAAAATAAAAGATAAATATTTCAAGGTATTAGTTATAACGCGGTTAGGATTTTTTAAATCATAAATTGCCAGGGCTACGTTTTCATAATCAAATTTCAAAGGATTATTTATTTTTTTTACTCCATTTTTTTCTTCTATTTTTAAAGGTTTTTTTAAAATTTCTTCGACATCCATTCCCATTTTTTTTGTTTCGTTTAATGTATGTATAAATAAATTATAATTTTGTATAATTAACTTTTTTTGATTATACAAATTTAGTCCGGAAAATATTAACAGGGTTATAATCATTAAAATAAAGACACCAGAATATATTTGATATTTTACTTCTTTGCCGATATTACTTAATAAGATTTTTATATATTGCACTCAAATCACCACCATATTCATTAATTTTAATAATTGAATGATCTTTTAAAATAAACAACTCATCAATAATACCATCATAAAATTCAAATTGATGCCCCGTCATAATAATTGTCATTTTTTTTGACCATTTTTTTATGAAATTCTTCAATAAAAGTTTTGTATTATAATCCAGGCCATTTGCTATTTCATCCATAAATAAATATTTTGGACTTGTAAGCATTGCGATAATTAAACTTAATTTTTTTCGCTGGCCATGAGAATAATATTTTACTTTTAATTTCAAAATTTCATCTTTCAAAAACATGTATGAGATTTCTTTTATTTGTTGAATACTGATTTTTTTATTCAATAATAACTCGATATTTTTATAACCACTGAGATTATAATATAATGGAGTATCATCATAAATTACATATATAGTGTCTCTTATTTCATTTAAGCATTTACCATCATATAAAATCTTACCTCTATAATCTTCTAAATTTAATAAACATTTAAATAATGTAGTTTTTCCACTTCCATTTGCACCTATAAACAATGTTACTTTATTTTCTGGAATCAACATATTAACATTCTTAAAAATTAAATTATTTTTATAATACTTTGTTAGATTTTCTATTGTTATCAATATTAATCACCCCCTTATATTATTATTAGGAAGGTATTTTCATACCTTCCTAATTTTTAATATTATAAAAATTTCTTCAATACCATTCAGCATCACCATTTGCATAAACGACGACATAATCCGTAACATCCTGACTATAAATTTTTACATCTCCCCAGGGCGTCACTACTCCCGCTCCTATTGTTTTTGTAGCACGATATTTATGAAATGTTGATGTTTTATATATTAATACAATGCCTTTTGCATGAGCTATATTTGGAAATACATATCCAACTTCCTGCCATCCGCTACTAGATATGATTTTTGTTCCATTACTTTGCCATTCAACAACATCTCTTGACCAGAGCATAAAACTTCCTCTATACAAACTTGTGCGATATGTATAAATATTAAAAGAATAATTTGTAAATTTTTTTATATTTTTATTAAAAAGTAAAGAGTCGCTTTCAATTTTATGTGTTTCATAGACTTTTAAAGTTTCCAATTGTTTTTTTGTTGGTTGTTCGAAATTACGAGGTGATATTTTATGCATTTTTTGATTAATAGCTTTTTCGCCTGAAGATGCAAAAACCATAATCATCGAAAAAATTAAAATAAAAAAAACTAAATAAATCCTTTTTTTCATTTTAATTTACCTCCTCGTATAATAAGTTATAGTATCTTTCGAAATTCCTAAAATATATTGTTTACAGAATTTCATCTTATTCTTAAAAGAGGTTTACCTCTCTGTTTTATAATTTAACTGTATTAAATTTTTATTTAATATAGTTAATTAAAACTAAACTTCCTAGCTGAGAGATTAAACCATGAGTAAGAATCCTAAACAAATTTATCTTGATTTTGTTTATTCTGAATGTATGAAATCTCATTCCTCTTTTGCTTATATTCTCTCTCTTTTTGCAAGATTAGAATCTATCCTTTCTCATACCAAATTACGCTTTATCAATTCAGTTTCTCTTGATGCTAATCTTATTAATCTCTTTTTTATCGCCTCTGCTTTCTTAGCTCATTCTATGAAGCGGGATGATTTAATTTTTTCTATTAAACAAACTAAATCTTCTTTTGTTCAGTCTTAATTTTTTTATTCTTTTTTTTTTTCATTTTTTTGTTTCCTTACCTGACTTTTTCTTATTTTTCTTTCCATTTCTTTCTATTTTCTTCTTCATTTTCTTTGGTTTCACTTTTCGTAATATTTTTTACTTCCTTTTTACTTTATTTTTTTCTATTTTTGAAGACACTAATAAATTAATTTTGTTTATTGAACGATTGTACAGGCTTCGTAACAACCACCTGGACCATTACAAGTACACAACCACCAGCAATCTAAAAACATACAGCTCCTTTATACGGACACCAAAATTCATTTTTTTCTCTTCTTCGACTTTCTCTATCCAATTCCTACCACCCATCCTCTCTAAATAAATTATTAAATTTTTTATAAATTCTTGGTACCAGAACAACTCAGCCGGCTGAGAAATGAAAATTTTTTGATTATAGAATTTGCTCAGTTATATTTAAATAATATTTCTAACCATGCACAAGTGTAATTCAAAATTATTTTTGAAATTTATTTAGGCATTATGTGATTTATTTAATAATACTAAAGATAATATTGTGAATTTTATAGCTTAACAATTCAAGATAAAACCCAATAAATGGATAATTTTTATATTATATTATTGTATAATTAAAAGATATTATTTTCACTTATTTAATTCACAATAATTTTAGCAGAAAAAAAAAAAGATGTCAATATATAATGTAAAATTCCAGTAAAATTTCAATTAATTTTTATTTTGACAAATTCGATAAATTTACATAATTATTATATCATCTGATATATTTTTATTGTTATTTTTTTTGTTTAATTCAAAGGACAATAATCATTAATTTATTTTATGATTTTTATAAAAAATGCCCTGATTATTAGAAAATAAATTTTCTTCCGGGGTTCATTTCAAATTTCATTCTTTCATCTTATTTTTTTATTTTATCCTTTCCAACACGACTTGCAAGTGTTTTTTCAAAAATAAAAATTCGCTATTTATCAATATTTTAGAAGGTTTATTTTATGCAAATAAAGTTATTTCGACAACAACAATGTTAAGAGAATTAGCAAGGGAGGATAAGATTATTAAATTCTTCTCTGCTAATTATGAGAAGATGTATTTTTTTAATGTTATGATGAGTGATTTTGATTTGAAGAAAGCCGAAAGAAGATTATTGAATTCTGAAGATGGAAAAGACATGAATTATAATATTTCACCATTTTATTTAGCAAGAAAAAAACTCATCACTGAGCTTTTTAAGAAAACAAAGAACTTTAAGGAGTTTGTTTTTAATTATTTTAAGCTCAGTGATGAGGAAATGAAAATCTTTGATGTGTTTTTAAGAAATTGTGTTCGATACGATATTAAATGGCCCATTACTCCTTATCCAAAAGGGAAGGTTCGTGATTTTGCAATTAAATATGGTTTCGGGCAAAAGCATGTTGTTTTAGGCTATTACTCTTTTGAAGATGATGAAAGAATTTTGCTTGATGATATTATTGATAGATTTCTCTGAATTTGGTAACTATTTTCCTTAAAATTGTCTTTTACTTTAGAGTTATCTAGAGACTGCTATGAAAAATTAAATGCAGAGAAGTAATTCTCTGCATTTAATTTATTACATCCATTTTTTACTTTTAAATAATAAGGCTGTTAGAATCATTATTATTATAGAAGAAATAATTATATTTACATATGTTAATGGATTTTCCTGAAACGGCAACTTTACATTCATTCCATAAAAACTGGTAATAATAGTTGGTATTTGCATTAATATAGTAACAACAGTTAAGATTTTCATTACTATATTAAGGTTATTGGAAATAACAGAGGCATATGCATCCATCATTCCTGAAAGAATGTTACTATATATATTTGTAACTTCTATAGCCTGTCTGTTTTCAATTAATGTATCTTCAAGCAAATCTTCATCATCTTCATATAATTCCAGAATTTTACCTTTTAACAGTTTTTCCATCATTATTTCATTCGATCTCAAAGAAGTAGTGAAGTACACTAAACTTTTCTCAAGATACATCAGTGTTTCTAATTCGTTGTTTTTCATAGATCTGTGTAGTTCTTCCTCAATTAAATCTATAGTTTTATTTATTTCTTTTAGATAATCCAAAAATAGTTTTGCATTTTTAAAGAATATCTGAAAAATCATTCTGCTTTTTTTGTGTGGATTTAATAAATGTGTTTCTATCATTTTTTCAATAAATGCAATTTCCTGTTTCATTGCAAGCAATGTATAATTTTTTCCAATTATTATGCCTAAAGAAACAGTTTTATATGGTATTTTATCGTCTTCTTCATTTTTCATTGGAACTTTTAAGATAAGCAATATTGTATCTTCATCTATTTCAATACGTGCTCTTTCATCTTCGTCCATTGAATCGGTAATAAAATCAGGATCAAAGTTCAAAAGGCTGGATAACATGTGTATTTCATCCTGTGAAGGATTTACTACCTTAATTAATGCATCTTGAGAAAAGCTTTTTGCCTCCACTAATTTGTGCTCAATTCTTTTGTAAAATTTTACCATTTTTATCTCCTCCTTTTTTTATTTTGTTATGGCGGTCTAGATAAAGGATCTTCGCTACAACTAAGATAATCCATAAAATTCACCCCTTTCGATTTTTAAATTGAAATACATTTAATTATAACATATTTTCTTACTAAAAAACTATTTCTTTTGTATTATAATCCTTTCTGTTAATTTCTTCAATAAATAACTGATTACAAAAATGGTGAATAATGTTACAACTATTGATGGTCCTGGCGGAATATTCAAATAATATGCAATTACTATCCCAAAAAATCCAGAGAATATTCCGATTATAGAAGAAATAATTAACATCTGGTTTAGTGTTTTAGCAAAAAGTTTGGCAATTACGCCAGGTGTTATAAGCAATGAAGTCACAAGGATTATCCCTATAATTTTAACGGTAGTAACAACTACAATTGATACTGTTATTAAAAATATATAACCAATTAAGTCAATAGGCACTCCATATATCTTGGCAATCCTCGGATTAAACGCATAATATTTAAGTTCTTTATTAAACAATATTACAAGGGATAAAATCAATATAGCCACAACGGATAAAATAATTACATCTTTCTGGGTTACCATTAATATGTCTCCAAATAGATAACTGGTAATTTCAGGTGTATATCCTGGTTTTAAATATAAGAATATAACTCCCAATGCCATTGAAAATGAAAGAAGCATACCAATTACACTATTTTCATTTATTTTTCCTTTTTTACCAATAAAAAATATAGTCGTTCCAAAAAGAAGTGCTACAATTATATTCATAATATCAATATTAAATCCAATTAAAATAGCTAAAGCAATTCCTCCAAAGGCTGTATGAGCAGCACCTTCGCCTATAAACTCCATTTTTTTCAAAACAATATAATTCGATAATAATGATGCACTAAAACCTGCCAAAACTGCAGATAAAATTGCATATACCATAAAATCATAACTGAATAATTCAATCATTTTTGCTCACCACTTTCAACGGCTGATTAATATGTACAAGTATTTCCATCTCTTCAGCGTATATATTCTTTAAATCATCAGCAGTTACATCAATTGCATTCTTATGACAATGTAAGGTTCTATTTAAACACATAACTTTATTTGTCTTTTTTACAACCATTGAAATATCATGACTCACAAGTATTATCGTTAAGCCGAGTTCATCATTTAATCGTTCAAGAATATCATAAATCATATTTTGTCCTTTTTTATCTACTCCTGCTTCTGGTTCATCAAGTATTAATATATCTGGATCGCTTACCAGTGCTCTTGCAAGAGATACTTTTTGATATTCACCACCAGATAACTTTCCAACATTTCTATCAAAAAGATACTCTATATTTAACTTTTTCATGGTTTCTCTAACCTTTTCAATATCGCTTTTTTTGTATCTTTTTAATAATCCAACGCTTTTGTACATTCCCATTAATACAACTTCATATGCCTTTATTGGAAAAGTCCTATCAAATTCATCTTTTTGGGGAACATATCCAATTTTTCCATTAATCTCTACTTTACCCTGATAATTTTCAATTTCTCCAATTAAAATTTTTATGAGTGTAGATTTTCCTGCACCATTAGGACCTATAATTCCAACAAAATCTTTTTTATATATATCAAAGGTAATGAATTTTAGTATCTCATTATCTTCAACAGAATAATTAAGGTTATTAACGCTTATAACCTTTTCCTTTTTCATTGCTTACCCTCCCCCTCATGCTGGCAATTAGAACATATGCCTTCAAAATAAAGAATATGATCTGTGATTTTAAATTTCAGTATTTCTTCAATATATTTACTGTATTCTTTTTCAAAACACATATCAAGTTTTTCAAACTTTTTGCATTTTATGCAGTAAATATAGTGAATATGACCATTTGGACGATAATAATAGGTTATTTTATCGGAAAATACTATGGACTTTAAAATATGATTTTTTTCAAAAAAATTAAGGTTTCTATATATTGTTGAAAGATCATATTTTTTGTTGAGTAAATTATAAATTTCTTCTGCATTTAATGGATAATCTATATTTTCATATAATTTAAGTATATCTTTTCTGGGTTTTGTTAGTTTCATAAAAATCACCTAATAGTATTTAAGATATTTAAAAAGTTAATAAGATATAACTCATCTATGCTATTAAAGGAATTTCCCAAAGGATCGAGCATTCCTAAGTTTACTTTAAGTGTCCTGGCAACTTTTTCTGCAATTTTTTGATTTAATTGCGGTTCAGAAAAAACACCTTTTATATTGTTTTTTCTCGCAGAATCGTATAATTTTTTCATATCTGCAATCGATGGCTCTACACCTGGTGATTTTTCAATAACTCCAGCTATTTTTATATTATAATGTCTTGCAAAATATGGAAATGAATTATGGAATGTAATAATACTTCCGTTTATTTCAGAGGATTTAATCTTCAAGTATTCATCCATTAATTCTAATTTTTTTATAAGTTTTTTAGAATTTTCGGAATATAATTCCTTTTTTTCAGGATTTAACAAAATGAGTTTATTGGTAATCTCTGGAATTATATATTTATACATTAATTCTGGATCTAACCATATATGAGGGTTACTACCTATAATCATATCCTCTGGAATAACCTCACCAGCAAAAATATAGCTGATATTCTTCTTTTTGATATTAGTTATAACTTTATTTAAGAACACTTCTGAATTAAGTCCGTTAAAAATTACAAGATCACTTTTATATATCTTTATTAAATCCTTCGAGGAAACAGAATAAGTATGGGGACTTTTACCTGCTGGTACAATGATGTTAATTTGATCCTCATTGGATACAATATCTTTCAAAACAAGATAATATGGATATATTGAAACGGAAATATTTAAAGAATATCCTAAAACACCAATAATTAAAATAACTGCCAAAAATAGGCTTTTTTTCATTACTACACCACCTCCATATTTTGTAATTGCAAACCATTTGCAATTATACATTGAAAATGTTAAGCAAATATAAAAATAGAAGAACTTAATATATAGCAATTGTGAATATCTGGTATAATAATAGAGGCTATTATTTTTAAAAAGGAGGTAAGGGATGAAGTATTCAAGAGTTAAAAGTGCTTTTGTAAGCGGTTTTGAAGTAAAAACTATACTTGTAGAAGTGGATATTAACTCTCGTTCAACACAACAGGTTTTTAAAATAGTTGGAATGCCAAATACTGCCATTCTTGAAAGTCAAAAAAGAGTTTTTAGTGCTATTAGAAATTCCGGTTTTAATTTTCCAAATGGAAACGTAACAGTAAATCTGGCACCAAGTAATTTAAAAAAACAGGGAACGCATTTTGATTTACCTATTTCTGTTGGAATATTATTAGCCTCTAAACAAATTAATTTTGATATAGATGATTATTATATTTTTGGTGAAATCGGATTAAATGGGGAAATAAGAGGAATACCCGGAATTACTTTATTGTTACTTGAATTAGCTCAAAAAGAAAAAAACGCTAAATTCATCATCCCTAAAGAGAATGAAGAGGAAGCTTTATTTTTAGAGGAAAACAATGAAGTTTATGTTATATCTCATTTATCTGAAATAATCTATATTTTCGATAATGAAAAAAAAGAAAAATATAAGGCTGCACCTGGGGAAAAATTTTATGAAGAAAATGAAGAACAAATTGATTTTTCTGATATTAAAGGGCAATATTTTGCCAAAAGGGCTGCTGAAATTGCTGCAGCGGGATTTCACAACCTTTTAATGAAAGGAAGCCCAGGATCCGGAAAAACAATGATTGCAAGAAGAATCCCAACTATACTTCCAGAAATGACACGAGAAGAAATAATTGAATCAACAAAAATATATTCTATATATGGTTATCTCAATAAGATTATCAGGAAACGTCCATTTAGAGCGCCTCATCATTCGGCATCAACAGCCTCAATTATTGGTGGCGGTTCTGATTCCAAACCTGGTGAAATAAGTTTGGCACATAATGGTGTTTTGTTTTTAGATGAATTTCCAGAATTTAGAACAGATGTTATAGAAGCTTTAAGACAACCACTTGAAGATGGCATTGTCACTATCTCTCGTGCAAAGGTTGTCGCAACATATCCAGCGAAGTTTATGCTTGTCGCTGCCCAAAATCCATGCCCTTGTGGTTATTATGGCGATCCTGAACATGAATGTACATGTTCTATAAATCAAATAATAAATTATAATAGAAAGATTTCAGGACCAATTTCAGATAGAATTGACATAAAAATCACTGTTCCTCGTGTAAAAATAGACGAATTATTAAATGACTTTTCAGAAGAATCATCTGAAGCTATTAAAGAACGAGTAGAACGTGCAAGCAAAATCCAGATAAAGAGGCAAAACAAATTAAATGGAAAACTTACACAAAAAGAAGTTAAGAAATATATAAAACTTGATGAAAAAGCTGAAGAATTTTTAAAAGAAGGTGCAAAAGCCTTTAAAATGACTGGCAGAGGAATAAATAGAGTTTTAAAGGTTTCAAGAACTATAGCTGATTTAAATGATTCAAAATATGTAACTGTTGAACATGTATCAGAGGCATTTCAATATAGAGGTGAGGAAAATTTATAGAAATGATTATGGTGATTTTTTCTTCCATGTAAAGGATAATACAGAAATAATAAATATTTTAGAAAATACTATTAATATCCCTAAAAGAAATATCTACTTCTTTTCAGAAGTAAAAAATGACACATTGTATATTAACAATATTGGTAAATTTTCTGTTTTCAAAATGAAAAATAAATATGTTCAAGGTAATACACAGACATTCCTCGATTTTATTATTGAAAATGAAATAATATATTCTATTCTGAAATTACTTAAAAAAATAAATATTCCATTTACAGTATGGGATCTTATAAACTTTTATAAAAGCGGTTATACTTTTAGATTTTTAGGAAATGAAAATGAAATCCTGGCATTTTATATTGTAAAAAATAACAAAGTCGAATTAATGGAATTCTCAGTATATAATCCGTCTCTTATTCTTCAGGCTTTAAATGATATAAAAAATTATACAGCAGATGAATATCTTATAAGCTTATATCCTTCACAGGAAAAACTAAAAAATGCCTTAAAAAAATATGGTGCTATTTTACAAAAGGAATATTATGTTTTTGTAAAAGGTAATCATGGAATTCATATTGATTATCCAAATAAAAATGACTCAAAGAATTTATTGGATTTTTTCAACACAATATTTGAAAATTCTGAAACACTTTTAACAACAGCTGATGAATTTGATCTTTCGGAAAAAGAAATAAAAACCTTAATTGATTTTTCAAATAAAAATTTTGGATTTAGAACATTAATTGCAAGATATAATGAAAATATTATAGCTAATTGTGATATTCAATGGAATTTAAAAAGAAGAAGAATTCAAAAAACGGCAAAACTGGGAGTTTCTGTTTTAGAGCGGTTTAGGGGTATTGGAATTGGCAGATTATTAATAAAAAATCATATTACGTGGTGTTTGGAAAATCCAAAAATACACAGACTTGAATTGGAGGTTTTTTCCAACAATCCAAAAGCATATGAGTTATATAAAAAACTTGGTTTTATAGAAGAGGGAAAACGAAGAGAAGCAGTTTACATAAAAAATAAATATTATGATATTATTATGATGGGAATAATTACAGAACCTAAAAATATTTTTTTAGAAAATAAAAGGGGATAACCTTCTCAGTTATCCCTTTTTATTATCCACTTTTTCTTCTTATAAACTTAGTATAAACGGAAATTCGCGTAGGATGAATATTTTCATTTAACATTAATTCATATAACCTTTTAAATGCTATACTTCCCATCTCCTGTTTAAATACCTTTACTGTTGTAAGAGGGGGATTAAACTTTTTAGCCATAGGAATATCATCAAATCCTATTATTTTAACTTTATCTGGAATCCCTATTTTATATTTTTTTAATTCACTTATTATCCTCATTGCAGTTATATCATTAGAAGCAAAAATAGCTTCTGGTATTTTACCTTTTATGATTTTTTGTATTACAACGTCAATATTATTTTTCACATCATCATATTCATAACATTGACTTTTAAGTTTCGCGTTTTTCATTGCATCAATATATCCATCATGTCTTCGTTTAAAACTATAAGATGTTAATGGTCCATGAATATGTATAATATCTTTATATCCTTTATTAATCAAATAATTCACAGCACAGAAAGCTCCATTATAATTATCTGAAAGTACGCTATCTATTTCTTCACCTGTAATATAATGGTCCAATAACACGATAGGTTTTTCTGTATCCTTAAATTTTTTCAATATTTCCCTCGTTACATCAAGGCCTACAAGAATAAAGCCATCAAATTTTTCATACAAATCATCTTCCAACCATAACTCCTTTACAATTGCTCCATGCATCATTGCCAATGCTTTTATTTCTCTAACAATTATTCCATAAAATTGTCCTCCAAGTTCATCACTTTCATCTCTCAATAGTTGCATTCTTTTCCCAAGTCCTAATCCTATTTTAAATCTTTTTTTGCTTTTTGCCAGAGCCTTCGCAGAAAATTTTGGTTTAAAATTCAATTTTTCTATAGCATATAATACTTTTGCACGAGTTTCTTCACTAACATTAGCAGTATTATTTAATACCCTTGAAACTGTTGCCGTAGAAACACCGGCTAATTTGGCAACATCGTCAATAGTTGCCATATTTTTTGCCCCCCTCATTTAAGTAAATTACGAATAATATTTTCTAACGTATTAAAACTAAAATATTTTTTCCCTACTTCAAAGTTTCTTTCTATTATACCATAATATTTCTCTTTGTTAAATAGAATTTCTATTAATTCATCTGCTGCTTTTTCTAAAATCTCCCTATTTACTGTCACAAAACCATCAATCATTTCATATTCATTTCCAAGATTAATATATTCAAGCCCTGAATTTTTAATATCGCTTAAAAATATTTCATATTCAAAGAGAACAACAGGTTTTTTGGCAACAATTGCTTCTAACAACTGATTCCCCCAACCTTCAAGAATTGATGGATATGTAATTATATCAGAAATATTGTACAAATCCCAAAAGCTCCATATTCCTTTTTCAACTGCATTATACATATCAAGAATCTTTACATTAAGCTCTTTTGCCTTTTTTTTCAATTCGTCAAAATATACATCATCTTCACACATTCCTGAAAATGCAAGAAGTATTTCACCATTAAACCTTTCTCCATTATACAAAATTTCACCTTTTTTATCTTTAACCTTTTTATTGAACACTTCAATTAAATCTATTGCCAATTCAATTGCTTTTCTTCTTGTTACACGAGTTGCTTGCAAAAAGATAATGCTATTCTTTGGAATATCATAATATTCCCTAATTTTTTTATTCAATCCCTCTATAATAAATGATTTTTCTTCAAAATCCATCACATTAGGAACTACAGTTGCTTCAACATTTTTTCTCTTTTTTAATTCTTCTTTTGCAATTGAATTAATTACCATATGTTTGATATTTTTTCCAACGGGAGGGCAATAATATTCCAACAATTTTTCAATTTTTTTAGAGGTTGAATTGAGAAAATACTCTCTTTCCCACCAGAAATCATGATGGTGAGCTATAAATAATTTTTCAGGATGTAAATCTGCATATCTTTTTAAAGCAATTGCTGTTGGAAGGAATGCTCCTAAAGACCATATATTATTTGGAAAAATAACATCATATTTTTCAAGTCCTTTTTCAAAATTTTTTAATAACTTATCACTTTCTAATTCTATAGCTTTTACTAGTTCATCTTCTGTAAAATCTTCTAATTTCTCAAATGCATTTTTATTTATAATTCTATATAATTTATTTTCAAAACCTATATCTTCAATGTAATTATCAACACCTTCCTTTTTATTGCCAGCCACAATATCGGCATTATGCCCAAGTTTTTCCAATACCTTTTTCCATTTATCCATCTCCAAAGATACTCCATCCATTAATCCACCACGATAATGCAACAATGCCATATTCATTTTTTCACTCCCTTATTCTCTTTTCTGTTTCTATATCAAATAACATTACCCTTTCTTCATCAAATGAAATATGTATAGTTTCACCAGAACTATATTTTGGAAACGATGGTGAAACAATTTTTATTATTTGCTCTCCAATTTCAATCGCTATAATTTGATGGGAACCTTGTGGTTCCACAACAAGTATATCCCTGCTAAATATAGCCTCATCTTTTGAAACTATTTTAAAACTTTCTGGTCTTATTCCAAGAATAATTTCATCTTTATTATAATTTTTTAGTAATTGCTTAATCTTATCTGACAAACTAAATTTTAATTCTTCATTATAGAAAACTATTTTATCCCCTTCATTCTTAATATTCATTCTAAAGAAATTTGTAGGCGGAGTCCCTATAAATCCTGCCACAAAAACATTTTCACTATCAAAATAAACTTCATCAGGTGTTCCAACCTGCTCTATATTACCATCTTTCATAATAACTATTCTATCTGCCATTGAAAGAGCTTCTGATTGGTCATGAGTAACGAATATTGTTGTTGCACCGGTTTTATTATGTATAGCCTTTAATTCTGTTCTCATCTTTATTCTAAGTTTAGCATCTAAATTTGATAATGGTTCATCCATAAGGAATATCTTTGGTTTTACCGCCAATGCTCTGGCAAGAGCAACTCTTTGTCTTTGTCCTCCAGAAAGTTGTCTGGGATATCTTTTTAAATATTCCTGTATTTTCACCATTTCTGAAACTTCCTGAACTATATTATCTATCTCCTTTTCAGGCAACTTTCTTAATTTTAAAGGAAAAGCTATATTCTCATATACGGTCATATGAGGCCATACAGCATAACTCTGAAAAACCATACTTACTTCTCGTTTTCTTGGTTCTAAATAAGTTACATCATTATTATCAATTAAAATTGTTCCTTCTGTAACTTCTTCAAGACCTGCTATCATTCTTAAAGTGGTTGTTTTTCCACAACCTGAGGGACCTAAAAATACTATAAATTCACCGTTATCTACTTTTAAACTAATATCTTTTGCACCCCATACACTCTTTCCATAACGTTTTGATAAATTTATAAGTTCAAGTGTAGCCATATTAATCTCTCCTTATATTTAAGATTTTAAACTCTAACGCCACCCCACATTTGAAGTATATATCTTCTTATTATTAAGGTGAATATTATAGCTGGTAATGCTAATGAAACACCTCCTGCAGCACTTAAGTTTATCAATCCCTTAGCTCCTACAAGAGTTTGATAAACAACAACTGGAAATGTAGGGTTAAATTGTGTAAGAACTATAGCCTGTGCAGTTTCTGCCCAACTTCCTATAAAAGCATACATAGCGCTTGCGGCTAATCCAGGTAATGCCAGAGGCAGAGTTACTTTCATAAATGCACCAAATCTCGTAGTACCAAAAATCATAGCTGCTTCTTCCAACTCAACAGATATACCCATAAATATACTTGCGGTAATCCATATTGTCATTCCAATTTGACCAACCGAATATACAAGAGACAATCCAATAGGTTTATCATAAAAACCCATATTTATCAATATAATTACCATTGGCATTGCTATTGAAATACCAGGAAACATTCTAACAAACAATACGCTTAATTTAAGCCAATTTTTACCTTTAAATGTATATCTTGCAAAAGCATATCCTGCCATTCCACCAATAATTAAAGAAATAAAAACCGTTAAAAATGCAACTTCTATACTTCTCAGTAATGCTGGTAATGCATCACTTGTAACTCTAAAAAAGGTTACATAATTATCAAAAAGTTTTTTGGGCACACTAAAATGAACCGTAGCTATTTGATCGTATTTTTCTTCTATTTTAGACAATTCTGATTCTATTTCATTTATTCTAGTATTTTTATTATTTATCTCTTCCTTTATCTGAGATATTAAATCTTCCATACCTCCAATTTTTTCTGCCATCGATATTTTATCCATTAATCTTCCAACATCTACATTCAATTGATTTAATTCCCGTTCTAACAACTTCCTTTGTTGAACAAGACTATCTATTTCACTTTTATTTTTCTCTATAATTTCATTTAATTTAACTATTTGAGCATCAAACTTTTCTTTTTTTATTTCACTATTTGTTTTTCTTCTTATAAACGTTTTTATATCTTCAAACTTACTTTCTTCAATAATTGTAATATATCTTTTTTTTGCCGGACTATATACGCTAATAAGCAATTTATCAGGATTATCCCATGAACGTTCTATTCTAAAATGATTATAAAATGATGGAACCAGTCTTGTTGGCCAATCATAAGCTTCCTGATCTGACATAAGAGAAATAGTAACAAGAAAATAAATTGGAGTAAGTATTACAAGAATTATTCCCGCTACAACAATATAAAATAATGTTGAATAAAGAATTTTTTTATACGTGTATTTAGAGGATTTCATTTAGGATTCCTCCTTTTCAAAGGCACCGGAAACCTTCAAATATATTATTGAAACTATAGAAACTATAACCGAAACTATTACAGAATATGCAAGTGCTACTCTATAAAAACCAAGAATTTGTTCTTTATAAAATACAACCTCTTCCAATAATACTGGTATTCTTCTGTATCCATATATCATAACAACTATCAACCATACCTGAATAGCTGAAATTATTCTCAAAATTAATGCTGTTTGAATACTCGGTTTTAACATGGGAATTGTAATTTTTCTCAAAACAGTAAACTTTGTCCCGCCGAATATATATCCTGCTTCTATTGAATCCTTCGGTATCCCTTGAAGTCCTGCTAATAAAATAACCATCATAAAAGGAATAACCTGCCATGCATCAATTAATATTATTAACATAAGTGATTGAAAATCATTCCCTGCAAGAAATACAATTTTTTGATTTGCATCTATTATACCAAGATGATAAAGAATACTATTCATCCAACCATATGACGCAAATCCACTTGACCACATAGCTCCAACTGCAACAGCAGGTAAAGCCATAGGAATTAAAGCAATAGATAAAAGCACCTGCGAACCTCTAAATTTTTTATTTATTATTAATGCAAGCATTAATGCGATTACAAATTCTAAAGTAACTGACACTATTACAAAAAATGATGTGTTAAAAACTGCCTGTTTAAAATATGGATCTTTAAAAATGGTAATATAATTATTCAAGGTAAATATATTACTTTCATCAAAAAAACTATATATAATAGCGGTTATAACCGGTCTTACCCAGAAGATTAAATAATATATAATTGTTGGAGCAATTAAAATGTAAGGTATCCATCTTTTTTCAAGTCTTTGTGTACTCAAAGGTATCACTCCTTTACTAAAGGGGCGTCCTGAGAACGCCCCATCATCAATAAATAATATTTATTTTCTCATTGCATCAATCTTAAATTGATATAATTCCATTAAATCAGGCTCAAACTTTTTATCTTCAAGAATCATCTTTTTGAATAAATCATCATATACTAATTTTACCTGTCCCCAGTCTTTCCAGATAGGTGCAATGTATGATAATACACCTGTATTCATAACTGTTACAGCATTCTTGATAATTTCATCTTGTGCATCATTCCCAAGATATTTTATAGCTTCGTCAACTGGAGGTATAAATCCACCTGTACCTTTACTTGCTTTAAGCATTATATCTGGTCTTGTCATATATTCTAAGAATTTCAAAGCAAGATTAAAGTGTTTTGTTCCTTTTACAATTGCAAATCCGCTTGTACCTGCTACAGAACCTCTTCCTGCTGGTCCTTTTGGTGCAGGTGCAACTATAAACTGTG
Organism: Marinitoga piezophila KA3; assembly: GCF_000255135.1. Lineage (NCBI taxonomy): Bacteria > Thermotogati > Thermotogota > Thermotogae > Petrotogales > Petrotogaceae > Marinitoga > Marinitoga piezophila. The sequence goes on along the minus strand of NC_016751.1, from coordinate 2,208,204 downwards.
TAGGATTGCTGTTATATACCTCTCCAACCCTTGCACAATGTGCAACTGTCATCCATGTTTCTCCTCTTTTCATTGGAGGTCTTGTATCGTCATATGTTTTTATTGCTGGTGAAAATGCATCTTTCATCTTATAAATAAGATACCATGCTGCCATTGAACCTGGATTGTCTAAATTTGGCCAGTCTGCACCATAAGATAATGCAATAGCACCAATTTGATAAATCAATGATTTCATAGGAACACCAGTAACAGCAAATTTTCCTTCACCTTCTGCTTTTGCTACAAGATTAGCCCATTCTGCAAGTTGTTCCCATGTCATATTGTTAATATCAATATTCTCTGGTTTGTACTTTAATGCTTTTTTATTAATAAGTGTAAGATATACATCAGCTCCTACAGGTAAGAAATACCTTCTTCCATTAAACATGGTCATTGAATCAAAACCTTTAGAAAATGTTCTATCTGTCCATTTTTCAACATAAGGAGTTAAATCATATACATATCCTTTATCTACCATTTTAGGCATGTTTGAAGCATATAATATTATTACATCTGTAGTTACCTTATTTGTTCTAACCTGAACATCTACTTGATCCATTATACTCTGGTCATCCATTGTCTGGAATTTAACCTTACAATTATACATATCTTCAAATGGTTTAATAATCTCGTTAATAATAAACTCCTTTTCTGTTGGTGGAGTCCATAATCTTGAAGATACTACTAATGTTTCAATAGCAAAAGAAAAAACAACAATTGAAATAATCAAAGATACCAAAATAATCTTCTTCATGTCTAACCCTCCCCTAAAATTTTTAGGCATAAATGCCCACTATATAAAATAATATCACTTTATGTAAGCGGTTACAAATACCAAAAATAATGATTATATACAATTACAGTTGATAATCCATCTTAAATATTAATTATTCATATAATATTCATATTATCGTGTATAAGGTTTAATGGTTAAATATGATAATATTTAATTAGAGAGAATGGAGGCGATTTTATGGAATATAATGATTATATAAACGAGCTTAATAAGATAAAAAAAGATTCTATAAATGGTTTAAACAAAGATTGGAAAGTATTAGAAAGTGTTTATTTAAAAGTAAATGAAAATGGTGAATATAAAAAGTTTATAGGAAATACAGTTGTTATTCCATTGAATAATGAAGACAAAAAAAAGGTTCAAATTATTCAAAAATTATTATACAGCGAATTAAATGGAATATTGGCTAATGAACTACCTGAAGAAACCTTTCATTTAACCATTCATGATTTGTGTAATTATTTTACTGCTGATAATCTGGAAAAATGCATGAAAAATTCTGAAAATAAGGTAAAGGAAGTCTTCCGAGAATTAAAGGAGATATATGAAAATACAACAATAACATTAAATTCCAATGGATTATTCAATGGTGGTGCTGCAATAGGAATACAATTTTATCCAAAGGATTTCCCAGATTTTAATGCACTCATAAATATGTACAATATTTTTGAAAAGGTATTACCTTTGAAAAAAATACTCATTCCTCATGTTACTCTTGGCTATTATTTGCCCAAAGAATATACCTATGATGAAATTCAAACAATTAAAAAAGTTTTAAATGACATTGAGTTTTCATTTGAAATTACACTCAGTTTAAATGCCTTAACTTTCCAGAGGTTTGAAAATATGATAAAATATATTGATCTCTTTTCACTAAAAGATATTTAATAATTTTTATACAGGGGGATTTATATATGAATACAGACAATTATCTTATTATCGATGCACATTTTGATTTACTTACATATGTAACTGAGAGAAGGAAAGAAGGAAAAAAACAGGTAATAATGAATAGATTTTATGATGATTTTAAAAAAGGAAAGGTTAATATTATAGTGTCTTCATTATTTATTTCAGAAAAATACATTCCAGAAATGGCATTGAGAAACGCTTTGGACCAAATAGCATCTTTACATTATGAAATTGAGGAATCTGAAGGAAAAATAATGCTATGCAGAAATATGAAGGATATTCAATACGCAATTGATAATCAAAAGCTTGGAATATTACTTTCATTCGAAGGTTTAGATCCCATTGGAAATGATTTATATTTATTAAAAGTGTTCTATGAATTAGGAGTAAGATTTGCTGGTTTAGTCTGGAGTCGAAGAAATTACGTTGCAGATGGTGCTTTTTTCTCTGAAGTAGAAACTGGTACAGAAGGAGGATTAAGCAGTTTTGGAGTTAAAATTGTGAAAGAGGCAGAACGATTGGGAATGTTGATTGATGTAAGTCATTTAAACGATAGTGGCTTTTGGGATGTAATTAAATTTACTACAAAACCTATTATTGCATCACACTCCAATGTCAGAAAACTTTTTAATTCAAAAAGAAATTTAACAGATGAACAAATAAAGGCTATTGCAAATAACAGTGGAGTAATTGGAATAAATGCAAATGGTATGTTTGTAACAGATAATAACTCTGAAAATAATATTAATGGCTTAATTAAGCATATAGATTACATTGCAAACCTTGTAGGAGTAGAACATGTGGGATTTGGTTTTGATTTATGTGATATGTTTAGAGATGAGCAAGTAGATTCTTTAAACACTCATAAAGAAATACCTGTATTAATTGAGAAATTAAAAGAACATGGATATACTGAAACCGAAATAAAGAAAATAACAGGTGAGAATTTCTTACGTGTATATAAATCTATTTTATAAACTATTCTAAAGGGAGTGATAAAAATTAATTTAAAGCAAATATCCTTACTCTCCGGTATTTTGCTGATATTATTTTCAATTTTGATTTTGGTAAAAGTGTTATTAAATCCAATAAATGGAGGAGCACTTTATCTGAGTTTAATGATAGCTTTTACCTTTCTCGGAGTAGCTTCTTCATTAATATATTATTATATAAAAAAAGAAAAATAGATTTTTAACCTAAATTTATTTAATACTATATAATTAATTACTTTGAAAGATTTTTATCATCTTTTATCTTATAACACAGAAATAGATCACTAAAAGCTAAAATAAATGCTATATCAAATCTTACTTTCAAGGAAATGCCTATTATATATCCAAAACCAAAAACTATTATTGTAGTTATTAAAATTTTAAAAAAAGTAGTTTTCCATTGGAAATCAACTCTCCTTCCAATTTCAAAAATTATAATGAACATAAGATAGACCAAAATAAAATTGACAATATTATTGTTATTATTTTCTATTGAATTTTTTATAGAAAAAAACCAAAAAATACTACTTATAATCAATATATATAATAGACTTTCTATTGATTTTAACATTTTTCTCAAGTGTTTCACCTTTATTTCCTCCATAATCTTGAATATATAAAATTCATAAACAATTTTACTTTGTTCATATCTATCCCTTTTCAAAATAATAAAAAATAATCATTTATAATAATATCTTACTTATTTTCTCCACAGCATTTTTTTCTCTACCATATAAAATAACAAGTTTGTTCTTATTTTTGTATATATAAAAATAAAGACCTTTATATTTTTGAGTAATAAAATAATAGTCTATAACTCTTATTTCAAATTTAGTCTTTAATTTTAAAAAATCACCTGAATTTAAAATTGTTTTTATTTTATCAAATTTTATTTTTGCTATTTTATTATTAAAAAATTCATAATATTCTATATATATTTTTTTGTATTCAGAATTTTCATCTATATATAATACCAAATTATTTTTGGTATTTTCATCATTAAACACGTGAATAAAATAACTTTTATTTAATGGATAATATTGAAATCCTTGATTATCCAGATTCCTCTTGAATTCATTAAATTCTCTTATTCTAATTTTTTTTACTCCACCTATAGTAAATATTATAACAATGAATAATATAAAAAAGAAAAATGTAAATTTAAGATTTTTTCCCATTTTTTCACCTCTTTTAAACCAAAATACTTAAATTTAAGATTTTTACGAATGTTTATTTAAATCTTAACAACTAACCAAATGAGGCAAAAGCCTCATTTGGTTAAATACATCCCCATCACAATTAATACTTCCATACACTTCTTTCTGGTTTCGTATAGCCCCCTCAATACTTTGGTTCATATTTCCTGAAGAATCTATATCCTATTGTGAATATTAACATTGTGATTGCCATTGGTATTATTATTCTCCACAATCCCACGTATATTACAAACTCTATCCCTTTTGAGCTTATTAATTTTTTTGTCATTAAATATACGTAGTTTAATGGATGATATATTTTGTTGTATCTTGGCAATAGGAAATATGTGTATATTACAAATAACGATACCATTATTGAGAATAGGTTGTTTTTTACTATTGTATATATCATCATTCCCAGTATTGCTGTAAATAGTATCGCTATTTCATAGTTTATATATATTACTATTGTCATTATTAAATCTTTTATTTCCGGTTTTCCTATTATTGTTATATAATAGTAGCTGAAAATTATCAGGTTATATATACTGTATATTGTTGTTATCCACAGTAACGATATGGCTTTTTTGCTGTAGAATTTTAATCTGCTGTTTTTCATGAATATGTATGTGTATAATCTGCTTTCTGTTGTTTCATGCAATACTTTTATTCCAAATATTATTGTTATTAGCTGTATTAATCCTAAGAAGTTCCACATGCCTCCAAAGTATTTTGCTGCTATATATGACATTTCTGGTTGCCCATAATATGATCTTGCTATTAGATATACTATTCCTTTGGCTTTTATTGTTGAGAAGAAGTAATATATTATTAGCGATGATAGAAAGAATTTGTCTTTTTTTATTTTTTGTAGTTCTGCTTTAATCATTTTTCCCATCTCCCGAGGATATTTTTATGAATGTTTTTTCCAGTATTGATGTGTTTTTTTCTATGTCTTTTATTTTTATCCCTTCCTGTTTTAATTTTTCCAGCGTTTCCATTATGTTGTCGCTTTTTATTATCGCTTTTCCATCTTCTATTCGGTATTCCAGCCATTCTGGATATCTTTTTGCCTCTGCGTCTATTATATATTCATTCTGTTTATCAAAGTCTTCTCTTGACATTATTTTCTGTATTTTTCCATCGTATAATATTCCCACTCTATCAGCCATTTCTTTTGCTTCTGATAATACGTGTGTGCTTATTATTATCCCTTTTCCTCTTTCTTTTAATTCTTCCATTAATTTCATGAAGTTTTTTCTTTCTATTGGATCCAGTCCTTCTGTTGGTTCGTCGAATATGTATATATCCGGATCTATCATTAATAATAACGATACTGCCAGTCTTTTTTTCATTCCCGTGGAATATTTACCTACTTTTTTCTTTGCATGTTGCTGTATTCCTGTTATTTTTAAATATTTATCCATTTCTTCTTTTGTGACTTTCTTATATATGCTCGAGCTAATATATTTCATATTTTCATACGCATTCATGGTTTTTATAAACTGTGGTTCTTCTACGAAGCCCAATAAATATTTCCCTTCTTTTATTTTTATTTCTCCTTCATCGGGATTATATACTTTTGTTAATATATAAAACAGTGTGGATTTCCCTGCTCCATTTTCCCCTAATATTACAAACTTTTCCCCTTCTTTTACGTCAAAATCCACGCCTTTTAATACTTCTTTTTCTTTGAAGCTCTTTTTTATCCCTTTTACTTCTATCATTTTTTCACCACCGTTCTTTACTCAATTTTTAATTCATAAATTTCAAATACTGAATAGTTCTTCCCATCTTTCTTTTCTGTTTCGTTTAATACTCCATAATATTTATCTTTCATTTTGAAAAAGATTATTGGTTTGTCTGTAATTTTTGTAATTTCACCAGTTTCAAAATTAATTTTGTAATTTTTTCCTTTATATAAAACTTCTTCAATTTCTGTCGGTAAATCCGGAATTAATAAAAAAATACTTTTTGTTGTTCGTGGAAAGAATACTCCATTTTTTTCTAATTCTTTTTTCCAGATTACTTTGAATTTATTATTTATTATTTCACCCATTACCAATTTCATAATATCTTCTTCATTTATTTCTATTAATACTTTTTTATTCTTATATGCAAAATATGAATATTCAATCTTTCCCTCCTTTAATAATGGATATATCTCTTCCATGTTTATATCCTCTACTTTTCCATTTTCAAGATTATATCTTTTTATGTTTATCTTCCCTCCATAATTTCCAAAATATGCATATTTCCCATCCTGATATATATAAACATAATATTTCATATCTGAAAATGCCTTTTCATCTTTTTTTAGAAGTTTATATGTCTTTGCATCAAATGTATGTTTTAGTTTTATGTATTTACTATTTGATCCAAAGAATGACGATACGCTTTTTTCCCCTGTGCTCTCAAATATATATAATTTATCCTTATACTCTGCCGTTTCAAGATATCCCGAAAAATCATTTAATGTAATTAAATCTTTATGCCACTCAAGATTTTTATCAACTACCATTATTTTTCTTTCAGACTCATTTACTCCTAAACTTATTATTAATCTATCCTTTAGTTCTTTATCAATCATCACTGCCCATGATTTTATTTTTAAATTCAACTTTTTATTGAATATATATTCATTATCCTTTTTTATATATTCATTTATTTCCATATCTCCATTCTTCTCATTTCCACATATTATCCAGAATTTATCATCAAAATTAAAAATTGTTATTGCTGTCACACTTCTAAGATCGCCTAATTCATATAATGCCGGTGATTCCTTTTTTATTATTTGTTCTGTGTTATCTTTTAATGAATATATGCGTATTTCAAAATATTTTCCACTTGCTACCCATGGCACGAGTACTACTTCATTTTTTGTAAATGCCGTAACTATTTTTGGTGGTTTTTGGACATTTTCTATTTCCAGCTCTATTCTTTTTATCATTTTCAGATTATCAGCGAATAATGAGATTGTTAGTATCATCATTAATAAAACTATTAATCCCCTTCTTTTCATTTTTTTAATCCTCCTATCTTTATTAAATTCCATAAATCTTTAGCTTGTTATTTTTCAACTTTTATTTCATATATTTCTATTTTAGTATCGATTTTATCTTCCTTTTTTTCTGTGAGTTTTATTATTCCGTAATATTTATCATCAACCTTATAAAAGACATATGGTTTGTCTGTTTTATATATTATTTCACCTGAAAACCATAACTAAAAACCAAAACTACTCTTCTATTACCATTTATATCGTATAACGCCGGTATTTTTTCTTTTATTATTTGTTCATTTTTATTTTTTAAGGAATAAATATATATGCTGTACTTTTCACTTGTTGGAACACCTTTTGTAATTATCATTTCATTTGAGGTAAAGTTTATTACTAAATGCTTTGGTATTACATTTTCTATTTTATACTCACCTATTTTATTTATTTTCACAGTTTCTGAATAAATTGTAATTGTTAATAATATAATTAATAAAAAAATTAATATTTTTCGCATAAAACTCCTCCAAATATAAATATTTAACTTCTATTCGAATTTCAATTCATAAATTTCAAATACAGAATAGTTCTTTCCATCTTTCTTTTCCGTTTTGTTTAATGCTCCATAATAATATTTATCTCTCATTTTAAAGAACCATATTGGTTTATCTGTTATTTCTGTTATCTCTCCTGTTTCGAGATTAACTTTGTAATTTTTTCCTTCGTCTATAAATATTTCTGTATTATCCATTAAATCAGAATCCAGTAAAAGTGCATTTTTCACATTTTTTACAAGAAATGCTCCTTCTTTTCTTTCTAATTCTTTTTTCCAGATTATTTTAAAATTATTATCTATTATTTCACCCATTACCAATTTCATAATATCCTCTTCATCTATTTCTATTAATACTTTTTTATTCTTATATACAAAATATGAATATTCAATCTTTCCTTCTTTTAATAATGGATATATTTCTTCCATGTTTATATCCTCTACTTTTCCGCTTTCAAGATCATATCTTTTTATATTTATCTTTCCTCCGTAATTCCCAAAATATGTATATTTTCCATCCTGATATATATAAATATAATATTCCATATCTGAAAATGCCTTTTCATCTTTTTTTAGAAGTTTATATGTCTTTGCATCAAAGGTATGTTTTAGTTTTATGTATTTACTATTTGATCCAAAGAATGACGATACGCTTTTTTCTGGTATGCTTTCAAATATATATAATTTATCCTTATACTCTGCTATTTCAAGATCACCTGAAAAATCCCTTAATGTAATTAACTCCTTATACCATTTAAGATTTTTATCAACCACCATTATTTTTCTTTCAGACTCATTTACTCCTAAACTTATTATTAATCTATCCTTTAGTTCTTTATCAATTATTACTATTCCAGATTTTACTCCTAAATTTAATTTTTTGTTGAATATATATTCATTATCCTTTTTTATATATTCATTTATCTCCATATCTCCATTTTTTCCATTCCCACATATTATCCAGAATTTATCTTCAAAATTAAAGGTTGTTATAAATGTCACACTTGTAAGTTCTCCGATTTCGTATAATGCAGGAGCTTCTTTTTTTATTATTTGTTCTGTATTATCTCTTAATGAATATATTCGTATTTTAAAATCCTTTCCAATTGCTACAAACGGCGTGATTATTACTTCATTTTTTGCAAATGTTGTGAGAAATTTTGATGGTTTTTTGGTATTTTCTATTTCTATCTCTATTTTCTTTATCATTTTTAAACTATCAGAAAACAACGAGATCGTTAGTGTCAATATAAATAAAATGATTAATCCTCTTCTTTTCATTTTCTCATCCCCCTATTTTTAATTTTTCAACTTAAATTTTATCATTTCTAACATGACTTTCAAGGTCTATTTCCAAAATAAAAAGTCGCTATTTATCAGTGTTTCAGAAATCAAAAAATGTTACTGTTTAATTAACTCATGTAACACACGTTTTTTTCACATTCTTTCTTTGTTATTTATAATATGCTTGTATTAAACTTTTTAACCAATTCCAATTATAAATCTTATGTTACAATGTAATGTTAAATTCAATGTTTCCAAGGTTTGGATTTTTACCGGTAAAATTTTGGTTAAAAAATAATTAAATAAATAAAAATCCCCTTTCGGGGATTTTGAATGTCAAATTATATACTTTTTTAATCTATTCCATGAAATTAATGCTTCTCTTAAAGAGTTCCAGATTCCAAATATAGAATTATTCATTATATTTGCTACATCTTTTACATACATGTATAATGCAATTAATGAACCAACATCTTTTAAAAGTAATCCTCTATATATTAGATATGCATATATCGAATATTGAAAAAAATCATTTATTGTAAAAGATAAAAGCCAATCCAATATATTTATTTTTATTGAAAAATCTCTATATTTATTAATGTTATTTTCAAAACGTGATATTTCAGAATTTACAGTATTAAATAAATGTATCTCTTTCAATCCCTCTAATTGGTCCATTGCATCTGATATGTTATTAAGATTTATCTCAATTTGTTTATCATAATTTTCATAAAAATATTTATTTGAAATCCATATGCTAACGAACGATAATATCGTATATATTATTGTTGCAATACCAGATTTTATATCAAGGTTAAATATAAAAATTATGAGAAATATCATCTTAAATATTATAGTGAAATTTTCCATTCCTGAAGAGCTTACTGCTTCCATTATTTTTTCAGGTAATCTTAATAAACTTTCAGAATAATATATTTCATCATATTCCTTGAATTCTAAATAATCGAATTTTAAAATGTTTGATAAACCTTTTATAGTTATTAAATATGATGCTTTCTTCTTATAATATTCTAAAAAGATTTTTACCATGGTTTTTAATAAAAAAGATATTATAATTATCAAAGTCATATTTAATAAAACTTTATAATTAATTATTCCAGATGTCAAAAAATCTATGAAATCCTTTGTATAAAGTGGAATTGTAGTATAGAGATATTCTGAAATAATTGAAATAATAGAAAGAACTATGATAACAAATATTATTTTTTTCATAATATCACCATTTTATATCTTGGTTTATTGAAAATTTTTAGAATATTCCTCATATACACTTATAATCTCTGGTATTACGTTAGTATAATTGCTTATAAAAATAGAATAAGAAGTGATAATTTCAACCATTTGAATGATCTTAATTCCTTCACCAAGAGAAATGTTTTTTTCTATAATTGAAATTCCAACAATATACAAAATTGCTGGAAAAACCAAAAAATTCATAATTTCAAAACCTGAAATAAATAATTCTATTTTCTGTTTTCGCTTTATAATATTCAAAATCTCTTTGAAATGATTTGAAATTCTATTGACCTCATTTTTTAAAATATTAAATACTCTAATTTCCACAAAACCTCTTAAAATATCCTCAATTTCTTTTATTTTCTTCGCTTCTAATCTGATAATTTCCAAATTTTTTGAAGAAAGATATTTTATTTTTAATCTGGATACTATATATAAAACAATTGTATTAGCAATTAATAGTACTCCCACTATTAGGGATCTTTTCAATATATAAAAAAGCAATATAAAATAAAAAATTATATAAACCACAAAATTGACGTTTGATTCGTAAAATAAAGATGCTATACCCTCTTCAGAAAGATTAAATAGTAAATCTATCTTTTCTGAAAAATTATTTATCTCTTTATTGTTTCTCAATAAAAATTCAAAACCTCGTTTTTTATAATAAGATGAAATCTCGTATATATTTTTTGTATAAAATATTCCAAAAAAAATATTTAAAAGTAATTGAAGAAAATATACAAACAATAATATCTGAAAATATTGAAAGGCTTTTTCGCTACCAAAATTATCAGTCAATCTCTGAAATATAAACGGAACTGATATATTTCCAAATTGAATAAAAATGCTTATTATAAACACAAAAAATGTTTTTAGCTTATTAGATTTTGGTAATTCTTTTAAAATATTAAAAAAAACTTCCATTTTTATCACCTTATAAAAAATTTCGTTTTCTATTATATCATACAGATAGTCTCAAATGAGTTTTTATCTCATTTGAGACTATTATAATTAATCAAAATGTTGTATATAAATAATTATCAAATTTTATTCTTCATATTCTATACTCATTTTTTCTTCAAAACTATTTAAATAGAAATTGTTGTTCAATAAGATATTCACAACAACAATTAACATTAATCCTATTGCTGAAAAATAATATACATAATTTACTGAATACACGGAAATTATAAATGCTGCTATTAAATTGGCAATTGAACCTGAATATCTGGAAATTATTCCATTATATGCAAATAATATATGCTTTTTCTCTTTCTCAAAGTAATTGTTTATTAATATCCTATAGGTTGGTAGTATAAAACCAGCGCTTAAACCATAAAAAAACATTACTATAATAAATCCCAAATAATTATTTGAAAATACTACAGATAAATATGTACATGCAGCTGTAAAAATTAATATTATATTTCTCAATCGCAAAACATTTTTTGTATAATATTCTGCTATTCTTCTGGTCATTAATAAGGTTGAAGATAATAACATCCCACCATTAAAAGCTGTAAAAAATATACTTGTGCTCAATGAATCTATTTGTTCTGCCAAATTATTGTGTTTCCATAATACTATAGTTGTCATTGTTGTAAATGATGAAACTACATATACTGCAAAAACTTCTGTTAAAACTCTTAAAAATGGCTTTAAATCTTCTCTATTATTTCTTTTATTTTTCCTTGTAAATCTTGAAGAATATGTAATTTCTTTGAGCTCTGGAATTTTTTTCTCCAAATTCAATGTTACTACTATAAGAGGTATAAAAGTAATAAAGTCAAACGCTAATAACCACTTAACACCACCAAATTTATCAATAATACCCGCTAATGGCCAACCACTTAACAATGCTATTCTCATTAATGTTGCATTTAATGAAGAAAAGCGTGTAAATTCATTTTTATCTTTTAATATTGTTGAAATTATTGAATTTACTGTTCCCGCTATTATAGTTCCACTTACAGTCATAAGAAAATATAATACCACCGTCAACAAATAATTATACGGAGGTTTTATCTGAACAAAAAAAACTATATTTAAGAAAACAAGAATCGCTTTAAAAATATTGATTTTATAATAAAAGCTTATTATAGATGTATTTTTAAAAAATCTCTGAATAAAAATAAAACTCACTAACGAAGTAAAAAGCGTTAATGTTCCAAATGCTCCAAGTCCTATAACAGGATGGTCTTTTAAAATTGTATAATACCAGAAGAAATTGTACGACATATCCCCCAAAAAAGAAATGAATATTGAAATTATAAAACTCAAAATATATATATTGTTCATACATCTTCCCCCCTCTCATAAGATAAAAATTCTAAAATTTTTCAAATACCTTTGCTATTCATTTTATTTATGAAATTAAGATTTTTTGATATAATATTTTCTGTATCAAAAACATAATATATTTACGATGTATCTTAAATAGTATTTTCTTTTATTTTATCATTTCTAACATGACTTTCAAGTGTTTTTTCAAAAATAAAAATCCGCTTTTTATCAGTATTTCAGAAGTTGATTTTCGTTACACTTTGATTAACTCATGTAACATCAGAAAATTTGGAAATTCATTTCGTTTTTTAAAATACTTTTATATTCGTTATTTTGTCTTTTTCTTAATTCTTTATTATGTTACAAGAGAATGTTAATTTTAAAGTTTCTTACTTTCAAAAAAGATTAGTAAAAATACTTTTAATTTTTTGTAAGTTGGAGGTTAAAATGGGGATTTGTATAAAAGATATTTTAAATATAGTTGAGTATGGTTATTTTTCAAAACCAATTGTTAATTATATTTATCCAAAGATTAGTGATGTAGCATTGAAATATTATCTTCTGTTATTAAAATCAATATGGAATGAAGATTTAGATAAAGCTTTATTTTATGCAAATAAAGTTATTTCAACAACACCAACAATAATGTTAAGAGAATTAGCAAGATTTGAAAAAATAGATATATTATTAAAACAAAATAAATTTGAAGAATCAAAAAAAGAATTCATAATTCTTAGAAAAAACATTAAAACACTTTCTGAAGATGCACGAAATATTATTTTACCTGGATTAAAACATATCTCTTCGAAATATAAAGATAACTATGATTATATAAAAGTATATGGTAAAAACTACAATGAAAGTTATGCTCAAAAATCATTATTGAAATATTCTCAGGCAAGAAAAAACTTAAATGATAAAAATTACAAAAAAGCATTTGAGATTTTTATTGAAGGTTACTTTATTGCAAAAAAATTTCCACATCCAACAATGATGAATGCAGGTTTAAATAGTGCAGCCTGGTGGATTCGAAAGATTGATAAAGAGAAAGCTTTAATCACTGCTAATTTATTGGAATATTATATGGGATATTATTATGATAATTTAAATTATACTTATAACTGGTTTGATACGATTTTTGAGGTATACAAAATAAATAAGTATTTAAATTTATTTGATATTTCGGTTATTGTTTTGGATTATAAAAAAAATGTATCTTTCGAAATAAATCCTGAATTTGAAAATGTTTATAACAATAAAAGTAAATTCAGAAATAGACGTTTTAGAAAAAACACTTCTCTATATTTTAAAAATAATCTATTCAAAATTAAAAAAACTAATATTTCTAAAATCCCTGTATTATTTTTTTCAACATATACAACATTAATAGAAAAACCATTTTTTACAAAGAATCATATTTTGAAATTGATTTTTGAAGGAGATAAAAATAAAATCATTAAATTCTTCTCTGTTAATTATGAGAAGATGTATTTTTTTAATGTTATGATGAGTGATTTTGATTTGAAGAAAGTTGAAAGAAGATTATTGAATTCTGAAGATGTTGAAGATTCGGAATATAATATTTCACCATTTTATTTAGCAAGAAAAAAACTCATCACTGAGCTTTTTAAGAAACCAAAGAACTTTAAGGAATTTGTTTTTAATTATTTTAAGCTCAGTGATGAGGAGATGAGAATATTTGGTGTGTTTTTGAGAAATTGCGTTCGATACGATATTAAATGGCCCATTACTCCTTATCCAAAAGGGAAGGTTCGTGATTTTGCTATTAAATATGGTCTTGGTCAAAAGCATGTTGTTTTAGGCTATTACTCTTTTGAAGACGATGAAAGAGTTTTGATTGATGATATTATTGAAAGGTTTTTATAATAAAATAAAAAAATCAAGCTGAAAAAATCCAGCTTGATTTTTTATTGATTATTAACTTCGACTTGGTCGACAACGTCGACAATTTTCGACAACCTTCGACAGGATAATTTAAATATATAAATATTTTACTTTGCCTGAGAGTTTATAAGTTCCGTTTTGCTCTATAATTATTCCCAGTTCTAATAGTCTATCAAAAATTGAATATGCAGTTGATCGAGGTAATTTATTTTTTGAAATAGCTTTTTTTACAATCTCTTCTCTACTTCCAGGATATAAACTTTCATCAATAAATGTTTTTTGCTTTTCTGTTAGCGAAATTTCATTTAAATATTCTTTTACAATGTTTCTCATTAGAGTTCTTACCAATTTTTCGTCAATTCTTATAATCTTTTGAGACAACGCTTCAAAAATAATCTTTTGTGTAATCCAGAATGCATCTCGTGGATTACCATCTGAAAAATCAGCAATTAATTCCAATGATTTATCATCAAAAAAATCAATATGTTCTTTTAACCTTTTAATAAGAATTTCCTTGATTTCAGATGAGGTAAATTCTCTTAAAAAAATTATATCTTTTATTATATTTTCAAGGTTTCCACTTTCATTTCTATGCATTCTATCATTTTTATATTCTCTATATATAGAATACGGCAATGAAACAATTACAATAAGTCCTTCTTTTTGCAATTCCAATTTTAAACTATCCAATACGATTAATACATCACGTTTTTTTTCTTTATCCAATTCATCAATTATTATAATCACTTTATTATATTTTTTTATCAATTCATCAGTTAATTTATTTAAATATTCTTTTGCTTTAAAATAATTAAAACGTGGTGCTTTTTGATTTTGAGAACCAACTGATGCATTTCCAATAAAACTTATTCCTAATGAAAATCCCTTAATATATGAAATTTCTTCAAGAATCCATTCTTTAATTTCCTTTGCAATTTTTATATCTTTTTCAGATACCAAAGATAAATTATAAAGTATATCATAAAGAATTGTATCCTGATTTTCTCTTTGAGTTAATGTTATTTTTATTGTATGAAAAGGTATTTCAATATTATTTATTACAGTTGTTTTTCCAATACCAGTTTCTCCGCAAATACCATAAATTCCATATGGCTGATACTGCGTCAAAAGATTTATTAATTCAAATTCTTTTTCTCTATTCACAAGCAATTTTTTATCTGTTTTATTTAAAGGTTTATCAACTACTTTTTCAATTATCTTCCCTAATTCCATAATCTCACCCCAGATATTATTATATCACATTAGTTCGACTTAATCGACAACGTCGACAATTTTCGACAACCTTCGATAGGATATTTAATCAAGCTGCTTCCTATTCCAAAAAATTGCTTGACAAAATTATCTATCAAGGAGTTTTTATAACAAAATCCCTAGAATCTAGGGATTTTGTTAATTTTATGATTTTTCATTTTTTATAATACTGCGAAATGTAATCATCAATAAAATCATTCCATAATCTTCTTACATCGATATTTTTTATTCCATAAGATATATATAATCCCAATGTGTCCATAGTTACAAAAATTTTTTGAGCTAATAAATTTATATCTACATCTTCTTTTAACTTTCCATTTTCCGATATTTCCTGTAATTTTTCTCCGATTTTATTTAGAACCTTTGTTATATATTCTTCAAGCAATTCCTTTATTTCTTTGTTTTTTAGTGATTGTTGAAATAATACCATAGTAATATTTTGAGATTTTTGATCCTGTTCATATATATCTATAGCCATAAAACCAAATTCTTTTATTTTATCAAGAGAATCAAAGGAATATTGGTCAAAGATTTTTACAAACTCTTCAAAATATGATTTTATTACATGATAAAATAATTCATCCTTACTTTTAAAATAATGATAAATAGCTCCTTTAGAAACTCCTGCAGTTTCCTTAATTTTATTTAAACTCGCATTTTCATAACCATTTTCTGAAAAAACCAGATATGCTGCTTTTAAAATCTTTTCATAAGTATCTTCCATATTAATCACCAAGCTTTTTTACTATTTCATTTACCCATTTCTTTACTTTATCTCTATCTTTCTCATTAATTTTTCTTATCCATCCCCAAAAAACTCCACTCTCAACAACTAAATCTCCAACTTTTTCTTCAAGCGGTCTTAAATAGTGATTTTTTATATATTTCTCTGTAGCTTTCCCAAATAATTGAGCCATACAAACAATAAATACAGCTGTTTTTTTCTCTTTTAAGATAGAACTGTTTTCTTCTAAAAATTTCATAATTCCTTTTAGGGGTTTTTCATAATAAATGGGACTTCCTATTATAAACAAATCATAATCATATTTATTGTTAAATTCATTATATTTAAATATATCCACATCTATATTGTGTTGTTGGATATCTTCTTTAATCCATTCTGAAAAGACCTTTGTTGAATTCTTTTTGGTATCATATATTACACATATTTTCATTATTAATTCGACTCCTTATTATCTTTGCTTTCCATATAACTGATAATAGACGTAATTACATATGCTGTAATTAAAAAACTAAATATAACTCCCATTAACAATAATAGCCCAAATCCTACGAATCCTCTATATTT
Organism: Marinitoga piezophila KA3; assembly: GCF_000255135.1. Taxonomy (NCBI): domain Bacteria; kingdom Thermotogati; phylum Thermotogota; class Thermotogae; order Petrotogales; family Petrotogaceae; genus Marinitoga; species Marinitoga piezophila. The sequence goes on along the minus strand of NC_016751.1, from coordinate 2,191,399 downwards.
AGCCAGAACAAATGAACCAAAAGCTGCTCCTGTTGTTAATGTTGTCATTGTAATAGCTTTTCCTGTACTTCTTAACGCTTCTCTTAAATTCTTTTCTCTTCTATATCTGTGTATCAAATGAATTCCATCATCAACACCTATACCAATAATTAATGGTAAGGCAATAATATTTACTACATTAAATTTAATATCAAACCAACCCATTATTCCTAACATTAATACAATTGCAAGTAGCATTGGTAATAACGCTAAAATCGAGTATTTCAAACTTCTAAGATCTATTAACAGAACAACAAATATCAAAATTAATGTTAATATCAATAGATTTTTTCCTTCTTCAGCAGAGATTTTCACAACCTTATAGAATAATAAGGAAGTACCAGTAACATTATCAACATTCAAGCCATCTAAAATCTTAAAATATTCTTTTTGGAAGTCTGCATTCCATATATCTCCTGCTGGATATACTGTAGTTAAAACTTTTCCATCATCACTGACATAATTGGATTTTATTTCTTCTGGAATCTTATCAATAGTAATAAATTCAGAATCATTTAAATCCTTTTTTAGTGAATTTATCTGGCTAATAATAGTTTTTTGAATTGCCAAGTAATCTTCATAATTCTTATCCATTAATTTATTTATAATTCCAGACTTTACAATTTCATTTACTTTTTTCCCTAAATCTTTGTATCCAAAAGTATTTAAGGATAACGAAGCTTTTAGCATATTAAGATTTAACCTTCTCAATTCATTTTTTAATTTATTCATATCAAAATTAATAGGTTCTACATATAATGATTTTACCGTTTTTGCATTTTTTAACCTAACAACCTGTTTTTCTGTTTCGGGAATAAATGGAATTATACTATCTACTTCTGAAAATACTTTTACATTTTTAATCTTTTCATATAGCATCTTTGCTTCAGCCAGATTATTACTTATAAATATTGTATTATCAGGTGAAAGCTCAAATTCTTCAAGAATTTTGTTATTAATAGCTATACTTTCTAAACCTTTTGCTTCAATTTCAAGCATATTTTTTTCAAATTGCACCTTAGTTATTTTTACGGCAGAAAAAATAATTAATACAACAAGAAGAATTATACTAATCATTCTATATTTTTTTATATCATAATCAATTACAAATGTTTTTCCAGGATCTTTAAAACTCTTACCAAACCATTTTAATAATATAGGCAATATTGTTATTGCAGAAATCAATGTAAAAATAATACCTGCAGATAAAACAATACCAAATTCTCTAAATCCTGGAAATTCACTTATCATAAATATTCCCATTACTATAGCCGTTGTAACAGCACCGGCAACAATACCTCTAACGTTCTTTTCAAAAACACCATATAATGCATCTTTTACATTATTTCCTTTACTTCTCAATTCAAGATATAGGGATATAATGTGAATTGAATAATCAATTCCTAATCCTGCAAGTATTGCACCCATCATTACTGTCATAATATTTAATGAACCTATAGTTATTTTTGCATATCCTAAAGCAAGAATAATGCCTGTTATCAACGGAATAATTGAAAGTATCATAAACTTAAAACTTCTAAATCCAAGATAGAATATTATAAGTATCAATATAACGGACACAGTTGTTGTAATTGCCATATCCCTTTCTGTAGTAACCATTTCATCTCTTTCAATAACAGCCGTTCCTGTTAAACCGGCTTTTACATTATAATTTTTTGCTTCATCCTTTACAACCTTTTCAATTTTATTAACCAATTCAATAGTTCTATTTAAATCATTAAAGGATATACCAGGTCTAACAATAACTATTCCAAACTTTCCGTCATCAGAAATCATATATTCTTTGCCAAATAACATTCCCTGGAAATTTTGTTTAACTGCTTCTATATCATTATTATTTATTGAAACAAGTAAATTATTAAAAGAATCAAGAATATAGTTAAATTGCCTCTTTTCCTGTTCTGAAATATGATAACCGTTATCAGGAGTTTCAAACATCTGGTTTAAAGAATCAAAAAAATCAACAATATTTTCCGAAGAATATAATTTTAAAAGAAATTTTTGTTGTTCGTCTGGTGACAACAAAAATATATTTTTTTTCATAAAATCCATGGGATTCCTGGCATATATTGCATCAACCCCATCCATTGTTTTTAATTTAGATGAAATAGCATCTATATACTTTATGATATCTTCTTTATTTCCTTCAATACCAATCATAATATTATCTATACTTTTAAAGCTCTTAGACGCTTCTTTATAAACCTGAACATATGGATCATCTGCTGGCAATAAATCCAAAAAGCCAGGTTTAATATATAACTTTGTCGTAAAATATAAGGCTACAAGAGTTAAAACCATCATTAAAGCAAATACAACTTTAGAGTGTTCAATGATTATTTTTCCAAGCTTTTTCACAAAATATCCCTCCTTCTAGACCGGCTGGTCGGTATAAAAAATACTACACCTATTTCTTTACAAAAAGATAAACATAAAATAAAAAACAGAGCACTAAAAATTTAGTGCCCTGCATTAATAATTATCTTACTTATTCAAGAAAAATTTTAAATCTTCTTCTACTGTTGTAATTGGATTAATTCCAAAATTATCTACTAATACTTTTAATACATTTGGTGAAATAAATGCTGGAAGTTTTGGACCTAATTTTATTCCTTTTACTCCTAAATAAAGTAATGCAAGTAATACTGCTACTGCCTTTTGTTCATACCATGCAATATTATATTCAATTGGTAATTCATTTATATCTTCAAGGCCAAATGCTTCTTTTAACTTTAATGCTGTTACAACTAATGAGTATGAATCATTACATTGACCTGCATCCAATACTCTTGGAATACCATCTATATCTCCAAGATCAAGTTTGTTATATCTATATTTTGCACAACCTGCTGTTAAGATAACTGTATCTTTTGGCAAGTTAGCTGCAAATTCTGTATAGTATTCCCTTTCCTTATGTCTTCCGTCACAACCAGCCATTACAAAGAATTTCTTAATAGCTCCTGATTTTACGGCATCTATAACCTTATCTGCAACCTTTGCAACCTGTTCATGAGCAAAACCTATAATTATCTTTTTACCTTCTCTTTCTGGGATTGGACCCAATTCTAATGCTTTCTTGATTACTGGTGAGAAATCTTTTGGTTTTCCATCTGTTCTATTTGGAATATGAGTTAATTTATCAAAACCAACAAGTCCTGTTGTGAATACCCTATCTTTATATGATTCTTTTGGAGGTACTAAACAGTTAGTTGTCATTAAAATTGCTCCACCAAATTCAGCAAATTCTTTATTCTGTTGCCACCATGCTCCTCCAAAGTTTCCAGCTAAATGCTCGTATTTCTTTAATTCTGGATATGCATGGGCTGGTAACATTTCACCATGTGTATAAATCTTTATGCCTGTTCCTTCAGTTTGTTTTAATAATTCCTCTAAATCTAATAAGTCATGACCACTAATTAATATAGCTGGTGTATTATATGTTCCTGTATAAACTTCTGTAATTTCAGGATTTCCATATGTTGATGTATTTGCTTTATCGAGTAATGCCATAACTTCAACAGCGTATTTACCAGTTTCAAGTGTTAAATTAATTAATTCATCTGCTGTAATATCTTCTCTTAATGTTTCAGCCATTCCTTTTTGTAAGAAATATAAAATATCATCATTTGTATATTTTAAAACATAAGCATGATCAGCATAAGCTGCAATACCTTTTAATCCATATATTACTAATTGTTTTAAAGATCTGATATCTTCATCTTTATCAGCTAATACTCCTACTTCAAAACCTTTTTGTGCATATAAATTAGCGTCGCCTCTTTTATCCCATTCTGCTGCTTCTGGTACTTTTTCATCAAATGATTTGCCTTCTTCTTTAGCATAAGCTTCAAGAAATTTATGCTTTACTCTGTCTTTTAAATCTAAAGCTTTTTCTATAAATTCAACCATTCTTTCAACAGAAAAGTTTACATTTGTGATTGTAATAAATAATGCTTCTGCTACAAATAAATTAGCTTCATCGTCTTTAATTCCATATTCTTTTGCTTTTAATCCCCAATACGATAAACCCTTGGTAACCCAAAGCAACATATCCTGTAAATTAGCTACTTCTGGTGTCTTACCACAAACTCCCATTGCTGTACAGCCTACACCTCTTGCAGCTTCTTCACATTGATAACAAAACATTCCCATATTAACACCTCCGTGTTCATTTAAAAAAAATTTGATTTAATATATAAGTTTGTGAATTTTTTTATTTTATCTACATATTAATTATAACCTTTTTTGTCGGTTTTTGTCCGTAACCTATGTTACACTTTTTGAATCTTAACATTTTTTACACAGAATTAAATTTATAATATTTACTTTATTATATCTTTTCTTAAATCTTTTGCTTTATGCAAGTAAACAAAATTTTGTGTATCGCCCTCACAGTGAATTAGTAATCTAATAATTGCTTTTGGAGAATTTTCAAAAACGGCTTCTTGAAGTGTAAATAATGCTACATTATCCAATTTGAAGTTTTCTCTAATAGCAGTGATAGGATTATAAGCAGTTATATCAGGAGTTACTGAACAAAATATACTAATAATTCTCTTTATGTTGTTTTTTTCTATAATTTGGGTGTATAATTCTATTGTACGAGAGATTATTTCTTCTTTGGTATTATTTTCAATTGAAGTTGCGCCACGTATTCCTACTATCATCAGAATTCACCTCCAAATTATTGAAAAATGAAAGAAGGGGTATTATGAATTTTGCCATTGTAATTAATACATATATTCGTACTAATGATAATAAAAGAGATTTTTTTGATCATCCTACACCTTTAAATGATTTTGAAAACAAAAATACATTACATAAAACTATTGATAGCATCAATAAATTAAATGTTGGTAAAAACGACAATATTAGCGTCTATATTTTCGCAGTAGCTGCACATGAAGATGTTTCAAAAGATGGAATTATAATCGAAAAAATTGAAAAAATAATGGAAGGTTTTAAATATAACTTTTATATATATACTAACACAGATATTCAATGTTGTAAAGAAAAATACAATTCCCTTTTTTTCTCTTCAAAAGGATATCCTGAAATTAGAAATCAGGGCTTTATTTTCCCGATTATGAATTGTGAAGATGTGATTATACAAATTGACGATGATGAGCTTTTACGTGAAAATTATATTTTAAAAACAAAAGAATTATTAGAAAAAAATCCTGATAAATATGTTTTTACAGCACCATATGAAAAAAATGGAACTATACGAATTACTGGAGAAGATAAATTGAAAACCTGGAAGAAAACTACCTCTATGGATATGGATATTGTTAGGTTTATGAAAAGTCCCAAACCGCAGGAATCTATTTTTGGATTCGGTGGGAATATGATTATACGAAAGGAATTTGCAGAAAAAATGTATTATCCACTTGATGTTCCACGTGGTGAAGATTTTTCTTTATTACTTGCTTCAAGATTAATATATGAAAATGGGAATGAGTATGCTGAAATTAAAGAAAAAAACCCTATTTTCAAAAGCTATTTTATTTATGATAAGGATATTACTATTATTCATGAACCGCCATATGAAGCTAATGACGATTTTCTATTTTATGTTGAAAAGAATTTAAAGCGATTTATTCTTGAATGGCTTATGATAAAAGGACAAAGTAATTTTAAGTTCAATGATCTAAAAAAATATTCTTATTATCTGTATGAAATGATTGGTTATGATGATTATATTTCTAAAATTTATGAAATTCTGGAAGAATTAAAAGAATTTTATCCAAAAGAATCAATCGAAAATCTCAAAAAAGAATTAATAAGTTTTTATAATAAAAACTACAGTGAAAATAGATTTGAAAAATTTAAAAAACTACAAAAAGAATATATTTCTCTTATTAATCGAATAAAAGTTTAGAATTCCGTTAAATATTTCCAATAGCGTATAGGCATAAATTGTTTTTGAAGTTTAGAATTGTTTCTTTCTGTAATCGCTGCACTATTAAAATATGTTTTCCATAAACTCTGGTATTCAATTTCATCTTTTGATAAATTTTCCAAATCTTTAAAAAAATACTGATTTGAAATATTTATATTAATTAAATCCACCTTGCCCTTTGAATAAACAAGGGCAAGGTTTCTTTTTATATCATGAATAATCCAATTTTGATTTGAAAATCGGTTTATAAAATGCCGGGCAAGTAGAATAATAATATTATGGTCGGGTTCAAACGGTGCATAATAAAGTCCATTTGATAATTCTCTAAAACGTAATAACCCTATAAATTTATGCTTTTCATTTGACACTTTATATATTACCTTTTTTATTTTCAAAATATAGTCCTTTTCTATATAATTTATGGGGTCTTTTTTCAATTTCAAAGCGATATTGACATATTTTATAATATCAACTTCTATGTTTTCATATTCCGAAAGATAGGCTAAAAATATATTTTTCAAAATTCCATTATTTATTTTTCTTTTTATAAAATTACTCACATATTCAGCTTTTTTAAAGTCGGTTTTTATAATATTACCGTTGCCAAAAATCCCTTTATTTCCTTCTTTTAAAATTAAGTCAGGTAATTTCCTTTTTTCAAAACAATAATATGTAATAGTAAGTAATCCCTGAAATGTTCCATCATATGTAAGTATATTCATAATTTCAGCTCCTTGAAACTTCAATTGCCGTTGTGGGAAATAATGGTATTTTCATACTTAAGTTTTCAGTTAATTTTTCCCTTATTGCGTCAGGAGATAAAAAAATATTACTATAATATTTACCGTTACAGGTAATAAAATATTTTGCTCGTTTTAGAACAACACCTATTTTTTTCAAATCATCAAAGGTTATAGGTGAATATTTTCTTGCTTTAATTATAGTCAATGCTGATTTTATTCCTATCCCAGGCACTCTGATTAATTCATCATAAGATGCTCTATTAATTTCTATAGGGAAAAAATGAAAATTTCTTAATGCCCATGACGTTTTGGGATCAAGCTTTTCATCTAAAAATGGATTTTTCTCATTAAGAATTTCAGAAGCTGAAAACTTATAAAATCTCAATAACCAATCTGCCTGATATAATCTATGTTCTCTTTTCAATGGTGGTTTTATATTTATAGGAAGACGCTTATCTTTATTAACAGGTATAAATGCTGAATAATATACTCTTTTCATATTGAATTTTTTATACATACCTTCTGCCAATCTCAAAATTTGATAGTCGCTTTCAGGTGATGCTCCAACAATTAACTGTGTACTATGGCCGGCTGGAACAAATAGAGGAGTTTTTTTATATTTCTTTCTATCTTCAACATTAGCCAGAATATTTGTTCCCAAAAATTTCATGGGTTTAATTATATTTTCTTTTTTCTTTTGTGGGGCCAATAGTTTTAAACTTTTTTCACTTGGCAACTCAATATTAACGCTTAACCTATCCGCATAAAAACCTGCTTCACGTATAAGTTTCAAATCTGCTCCTGGAATAGCCTTCAAATGGATGTAACCATTAAAATTTTCTTCTTTTCTGAGCTTTTTTACTACTTTCAACATTTGCTCCATAGTATAATCAGGACTTTTTATTATTGCGGAACTTAAAAATAAACCTTCTATGTAATTTCTTCTATAAAAATTCATTGTTAACTGAACAACCTCATCAACAGTAAATGTTGCCCTTTTTACATCATTACTTGCTCTATTTATACAATAAGCACAATCGTAAATACAGGCATTTGAGAATAAAATCTTCAAAAGTGAGATGCATCTTCCATCTGATGTCCAGCTATGACATACACCACTGGTTACGGCATTTCCTATACCTTTTTTTTCATTATTTCTATCAGAACCGCTTGAAGCACATGAAACATCATATTTAGCTGATGAAGATAATATCCTCAATTTTTCATTTATATCCATATCATCACCCTATAATATAAACTTGTTTATAATCTTACTACATATAGTATACTACAAAATAGTTGCTGTGTCAAGTTTTTAATTAAAAATAAAAAGGCCCCTCTCGGGACCTTTGATATAAATTATTTTCTACCGCCTCTATAACCATTTCCTGGTTGAGCATTTTCTGAACCGTTTAAAATATCGCTAAGTTCATCTGGTGAAATATATTGTGCTGAATATGTTTCATTATATCTTTCTAATAACCCCACAAATGCTCTCATATGATTTTCAGAACCGAATTTAAGATTTTCATATACCACTTTTATATCTTCATTATCTGTTTCTTTTATTAACTCTTCAAGATCATATATATCTAAGTCTTCTATTGTTGCTCCAACTTTTAAGGCATCTATGATTGAAGTTTTTCCCTGTTCAACAAGTTGATCATATAATTTTTTTAATTCTTCATTTTTAAAAACACCGACTGTATAATCTGTAATTGGATCTTCAATATCATATTTATCTAAAATAGTTTTTACTGCATTCATATGTGTTTGTTCTGATTGAGCAATGTTATAAAACGTTTGAACTCCCCAGATATCATATAATGTTAAATAAACATCTCTTGCTAATTTTTCCTCTTCTCTCATTTGTAATAAACCATCAATTTCACTTGCTGATAATTCTTGAACTGGTAATGCTTCAACAGCTGCTGCTGGATTATTAAAAAAGCCTCCTGCAAATGACATTATTACTAATATTAAAATCATACTTCCTAATAACAAACCTTTTTTCATAATACCGCCTCCTTATTCCTCGATTAATTTTCTTTTTCTTAAAAATTCTTCTTCACTAATTTCGCCTCTCGCAAATTGTTCTTTTAAAATTTCAAGAGCCTTGTTTTTCTGAGTTCCACCTGAAACATAATAAGCATCTCTATAATTATCTTTTCTGGTTAACCCTTTTATTAATAAATAAATGACTGCAAAAATTACAACTCCTACCAGAATCATTTCTATCCAACCATACCATCCATAACCTAATCCAAAAAATCCTGTATGATAACCTGGATAATACCCTCTCATTTTATCAACCTCCTCTTAAAATTTGTTATTTCATCTTCGACATCTTTATAATACTCTATAAACCTTAGAGGAGACTTAGAAAAAACTTAAAGTTACCTTAGAAAAACTTGATTTTCTTTCTTATTTGTGATATTATAAACAATAGACTAATCAAATAAACAAAAGTTTAGGTGATAGAATGACAAATAGAGAAAAGGAAATTTTAGAACTAATAAAAGAAAATCCTTTCATAACCCAGGACGAATTGGCTAAGCAACTAAATATAGCCCGTTCTTCTGTTGCTGTACATATTGCCAATTTAATAAAAAAAGGATATATTTTAGGTAGAGGATATATAATAAATAAACTTGATTATGTAACGGTAATAGGCGGAGCAAATATTGATATCAACGGATTTCCAAATAAAAAACTAAAATTAAAAGATTCAAACCCCGGTAAATTAAAAATCTCACCTGGTGGTGTAGGAAGAAATATCGCAGAAAATCTTTCAAGATTAAATATAAACACTAAATTACTAACAGCTATTGGAAATGACATATATGGCAAAAAAATTATTGAACATTCTAAAAATATAGGAATTGACATTAGTGACTCATTAATACTAAGTGACTTCTCAACATCAACTTATCTTGCTATACTCGATGAAAAAGGAGATATGGCTGTTGGATTATCCGATATGGAGATATGCGAAAAAATAGATATAAATTATATTAAATCCAAAAAAAATATTATTGAAAAGTCTAAAGCTGTTATACTCGATACTAATTTACCTCAAAAAACAATAGAATATATTACAAAAAACATTAACAACACATTTATTGTAGATACAGTTTCTACCGCAAAAACCGTTAAAATATTAAATATACTCAATTATGTCCATTCCATCAAACCTAATATATATGAAGCTGAAATACTTTCTGGCATAAAAATCGAAAACAAAAAAGATGCTGAAAAAGCTGTTAGAAATATTATTAATAAAGGAGTTAAAAGAGTATTTTTAACAATGGGAAAAGATGGAATTTTATGTGCTGACAAAAATAAAACGATATATATAAAAACACCGAAAATTAAAGTAATAAATGCAACTGGTGCCGGAGACGCATTTACAGCAGGAATAGTATTAGGATATTTAAACAACTATTCTTTAGAAAAAACAGCGAAAATTTCCATAGCTGCCTCGGCAATTACATTAGAGTCAGAAGGGGCAAATTCAGAACAATTATCAAAAGAAAACATAGAAAATAAATTAAAGGAGATGAAACTATGATTGAAAAATACCTTGAAATTTCACCAGAAGTAAAAAAAGCTTTAGAAGAAGGAAAACCTGTTGTAGCTCTTGAATCAACAATAATATCCCACGGAATGCCATATCCACAAAATGTTGAAACAGCTTTAAACGTTGAAAAAGTAGTTAGAGACAATGGAGCAATCCCTGCCACTATAGCTATTATTAATGGAAAACTAAAAGCTGGATTATCCGAAGAAGAAATTGAATATTTAGGTAAAAAAGGATATTCAGTAATGAAAGTAAGTAGAAGAGATATTCCATATGTAATTTCCAAAAAAATAGATGGAGCAACAACTGTAGCTGGAACAATGATTATCGCCGAAATGGCTGGAATAAAAGTTTTTGCAACCGGTGGAATCGGAGGAGTTCATAGAAACGCCCAGGAAACCTTTGATATTTCTGCAGACCTTCAGGAATTAGCAAACACAAATGTTGCAGTGGTTTGTGCCGGTGCCAAATCCATACTCGATCTTGGATTAACTTTAGAATATCTTGAAACTTTTGGCGTTCCAGTTATTGGATACCAAACTGAAGAATTACCAGCATTTTATACACGAAAAAGCGGTTTTAATGTCAATTTCAGATTAGACACACCAGAAGAAATTGCAGAATTTTTAAAAGCAAAATGGGCATTAAACTTAAAAGGTGGAGCTGTTATTGCTAATCCTATCCCTGAAGAATATCAAATGGATTATGACACCATAACCAAAGCTATCGAAGATGCTTTAAAAGAAGCAGAAAAACTTGGAATAAAAGGTAAAGAAACTACGCCGTTTCTATTGGCAAAAATAAAAGAAATAACAGGCGGCGAAAGTTTAAAATCAAATATTCAACTTGTATACAATAATGCAAAACTTGCTGCATTAATTGCTAAATCATTATAAATTACCTTATTATATAAATTTTAAAAATAAAAGTGCTTAATTCCTTCTAAATTTTGGAATTAAGCACTTTTTTTATAAATAAATTCAAGTCCATCTTTAAATTTATTAATTAAATTAAATATTTTTAATAAAAATCTTGATTTTATTATAAAAATATGATATACTATTTTATGATTTCTAAAATATGTTTTAGTTTTTTGAAAGGAAGGGATTAAAATGAACGAATCTGAAAAAAGAAATTTTATTCTTTTTGTTGTTGGAAGAATGGTTTCTTTAATAGGAAGTGGTATTCAAATGGTTGCAATGCCGTTATTTATATTAGATTTAACCGGTTCAGGTACAAAAATGGGATTATTTGCAACTATAAATATGGTTCCCGCTCTTATCTTGGCACCTTTTGCTGGAGTAATAGGAGATAGATTCAATAGAAAAAAGATTATGGTACTTATGGATTATTTAAGAGGTTTTATAATTTTATCCCTTGCATATTTGACATATATAAACAAATTGAATTTATTTGTATTATTTTCATTTCAGGTTGTTATTTCTTTACTTGATAGTTTTTTCGGTGCAGCAACCAGCGCTATGATTCCTGATCTTGTCCCCGAAAAAGATTTAATGAAAGCAAATTCAATCACCGAGAGCATTAGTAGCGCTTCAATGATAATAGGTCCTGTATTAGGCGGAGTTATTTATGGATTCTGGGGAATGCAATGGATTTTTATATTAAATGGTATTTCCTTTATCCTTTCAGCCATTAGCGAAATGTTCATCCGATATGAAAAAACAAGCAAATTAAAATCTCACGTAAATGCTAAAATTATTTTAAATGATCTAAAAGAATCCATTCTTTTTATTTTTAATAATGACATTTTAAGAAATCTCATTTTATTGGCAATATCTTTAAATTTTTTATTCAACCCACTTTTTGTTGTTCTTCTTCCATATACATTTAGAGAAATTATTGGTTTTTCTGCACAACAATATGGCTTACTAGAAACATCATGGACTGTTGGAATTTTAGTAGGAAATATCTTTTTAGCTATTTTCTTTTCAAAAAGAAATCCTCAAAAATTATTTAAAAATGGCTTTTATGGTATGATTGTTCTAAATTTTTTAATAGCAATAATGGTATTTCCTGACATATTAGCATATTTTGGTAATATCTGGACAATTTTTATTATAGTTAGTATAATCTTAATCATGATGGGAATTACAAATGCATTTGTCAACACACCTATAAGCGTTTATTTCCAACAAATAATCCCAAACGAAAACAGATCAAAAATTTTCTCTGCACTTGGCGTAATCTTTCAAGCAGCAACACCAGTTGGAATGTTAATTCTTGGCATTTTAATAGATCACGTGGCAGTTCATTGGTTATTTTTAGCAATTGGTATCCTATTGTTTATAGATATATTCTTATTCTCTGGAAAAATTAGTCAAATATCCTTTGTATTACCAGAAGAAGAGTAGCACTCTTCTTCTTTTTTTATAAAGATATTGAAATATATCTGTTATTTTTTTCTCATATAAAATAGTTATAATATACGTGAAATATATATCAAATATATATAGGAGGCGATACAATGAAAATTGTAATTCCAGTATTAGAAGACAATGGGAAATCTTCCCCTATAAGCGAACATTTTGGACACGCACCATATTTTGCTTTTATTACATTAAACGACAATTCTTATGAAGTTGAAGTAATAAAAAATCCTCTTGAAGAACACGGACCTGGAGATATTCCAAATTATCTTAACGACAAAGGAGTTAATATGCTTGTAGTAAGAGGTATAGGCGGAAGAGCAATAGCATTTTTTGAGCAGTTTGGAATTCAGGTAATTAGAGGTGCTGATGGAACCGTCGAAGAAATCATCGAAGCTTTAAAAGAACATAAGCTTATAGATAGAGAATATGAAGTAAAAGAAAAATTCCATAATCATTAATAACACCAGGGATAATCCCTGGTGTTTTATTCTAATATCCATTTAAATACTTCATCTTTAGAAATTGTAGCCAGTGCAATATAGTTATCAGCTGCGCCATAATAAATATAATATTCATCCTTATACTCAACTATTGCATCAGAAAACACAACAGTTGGAACGCCACCAAACTTTTCCCATGTTTCTTCAGGTTCAAGAATTGGTTTTTCAGAACGTTTTAATACTTTCGTTGGATCATCAAGATCAAGCAACATAAATCCTAATCTATATATATTTCTCGAAGCCTCCTCAACCCCATGATATAACATTAACCAACCATATTTAGTTTTAATTGGTGGCCCTCCAAGACCTATTTTTAAATTATCCCAATACCCTTCCCGAGGACTGGCTATTTTTACATAATTTCCCCAATGAATTAAATCGTCAGAATACGCAAACCATATATCAGGTTCTAATCTATGAATCATAATATACTTTCCATTAACCTTTTCAGGAAATATACCTGCATCTTTGTTTGGACTTTCAGGCAAAACAATTCCATATCTTTCCCATATAAAAAAGTTCTTTGTAGAAGCCAAAGCAACACTAATATTATCAGGGGAATATGCAGTATAACACATATAATACTTTCCATTAATAAAGGTTAATCGAGGATCCTCTACACCATATAATTCATTTAATTCCTGGGGCTCAAATACAGGTTTTTCCATTCTATTAAAATGCACACCATCAACACTCACAGCATATCCAAGTCTTGAGACCATATCTTCTCCTTGAGCTCTATATAACATATGGAATAATTCCCCGTCATAAACCACAGCAGGATTAAAAACAAATCTCGATTCCCACAAATGATCGGGATTTGGGCCAAACAAAGGATTTAATGGATGTCTTTTAAGTTTTAGTTCCAATATAAACACCTCACTTTAGTGTAATTGATATACCCTGTAAGAAATATTTTCTAAACAACAGGAACAAAATTACCATTGGTATAGTTTGAATAACTGCACCTGCTAATATCGGACCAATATACGCACCATATTCATGGTTAAAGCTTGCCAGAAGCACTGATAAAGGCATTTTATTATAATCTTTCATAACAATTAAAGGCCACATAAAGTTATCCCAAATTCCAATAAACGTAAATAAAGAAACTATTGAAATTGCGGATTTATTTAACGGGATCATTATTTTAAAGATAATCCATAAATCTGAAGCTCCATCCATCTTTGCAGCCTCAATATAATCACTGGGAGTACTCCTATAGCTTTGTGTAATCATAAATATTCCCCATCCACTCATTAAACTTGGAAGTATTATAGCCGAATATGTGTTTAATAATCCCAAATTTCTAATAAGTATATAAAGCGGAATTGTAAACATAAATCCCGGAAAAACCATTTGAAAAATAAGAAAGTTAAATATTTTCTCTCTTCCCTTAAATTCTAATTTTGCAAGCGCATAAGATATTATAGATGAAGTTAATATAACCGAAAGGGTTACGGTAACAGATATAAAGACGCTATTTAAAAAAGCTCTTATAAATGGGCGTTGCATTTTTTCAGCACTTTCTAAAATAAATTTAAAATGTTCCAATGTAAAATGCGTTGGCCAAAACCTTGTATATATTTCAGATGATGGTTTTAACGAAGACATTAATAACCATATATAGGGATATAACCATAAAACAGCCAGACTAAACATTATAATATGAAAAAATATATTTATAATCTTTTTCATACAATACTCACTTCTCTTTCAAATAATCTTCTTGTTATCCAAATTATGCTAAAACTGAGTATTGCAGTAAATATAGACATTGTTGCTGCATATGTTGGATCCAATTTTTGAAATGCTGATGTATACATTACCATCATCGGCATAAGAGTGCTTCTCATTGGTCCTCCACCAGTAATCATATAAGGTTCTGTAAAAATACCAAAGGAAAGAGAAATGGCAAATACTAAAACCATAATTATTGATGGATTTAATAGAGGCAATGTTATTTTAAAAAACTTTACTAATTTATTAGCACCATCAAGTTCAGCAGCTTCATATATACTCTTTGGAATACTAATTATCCCCGCATATAATATTAAACCATAATAACCTATAAACTTCCATACAACAATTATTGATATTGAAAACATAGCCAATTGAGGGTTAGTAAACCATGGAATTGTAGTATGAAAATATTTATAAATCATCTGGTTTAACGGGCCATTTTCGGCAAATAATTTAGAAAACATTATTGAATATGCTACTCCTGAAGATACATTTGCAACAAGGAACGATAAAGCAACAAATGTCCTTCCATATTTTAATTTACTTAATGCTAATGCGAATAACATAGAAAAAACCAGAACAATAGGAATATAATACATTAAAAAATTCAAAACATTAAAAAATGATTTCCAGAATATTGGATCATACAACACTCTTATGAAATTTCTTAATCCGGCAAATCTTGGCGAACCAACATATCGCCATCTTGAAAACGCAAGAATAAGAAGCCATACAAATGGATATCCCCAAAATATAGCAGCATATATCAAGTATGTTGAGGATATAAGAAGCCCTTTTCGGGCTTCTCTTTTTTTGATTTTTGATGCCATAAAATCACCATATAATTCTATTTATTTTCTTTACAGAATTCTTTATAGCTGTTTCTGCAGATGCTTTACCATACATCAAAGGTTCTATCAAGCTAACAGTCATTTCATCCTGAACATCCACAGTTTTTGAAATTAATGCAGGTGGTACAGCATAGCCAACATATTCAGCATATTTAGCAGCTAATCTATTTTTAGCAAAGAAATCTTTAAATAAAGAATTTGTAAGCAAATCCGCTCTAGCCGGTGGCATTTTTGTCATTTCTAACCATAATTTATCGTTCTCAGGATTTGAAAATACCCATTTTACAAATTCCCATGCTTCCTTTTGATGTTTTGAACTTTTAAATATAACAAGCCCTTTTGTATCAGCAAATGTATAAATAGGCTTATCTTTTGGGTAATTATCAG
Source organism: Marinitoga piezophila KA3 (assembly GCF_000255135.1). Lineage (NCBI taxonomy): Bacteria > Thermotogati > Thermotogota > Thermotogae > Petrotogales > Petrotogaceae > Marinitoga > Marinitoga piezophila. The sequence goes on along the minus strand of NC_016751.1, from coordinate 2,175,243 downwards.
GAACTATTGGTGGTGTAATAACAATATTTTTTATAACATCTGGAAATTGTTTTTCAGCATATGGTATTTCCCATGGACCTTTCAAGCTTCCTAATATCGCTCCGTGGTATAAAGGTGCATTCCCTAAATCTACAGCTGTCCAACCATTCTTAAACATTGTCTCAAAGAATTTTGCTACAGCTAATCCTGCATCATTGTTATAAACAGCTCTATATTTTTTCAAGTCGATATAAGGCTTTCCTTCACTTGCAGCATAATAATATGTAATATAATCAAACCATCTATCCCACCAGTTTCTTCCTGCAACAACACGCATTGTATATTGTTTTTTAGGAATTACAAATTTTTTTGATAATTCATAAACCTCAGAATATGTTCTTGGAGGTTTTGACCAACCATATTTTTCTAATAAATCAGCTCTCCACCATATTAAAATTGGATTTGAATATATTGGAAAAACATACGTTTTCCCCATGAAATTCCAACCTTTTATGATTTCTTCCATTTTACGCTTAGCAATTAAATCATTAAATCCTGGAAGCTTATTTAATTCCACAAGCTGATCTAATTCAATCAATTGAGCTGCAAAACCCGAAAAGATATTTGTACATATATCCGGTGTTCTTCCAGAAGCTATTGCACTTAAAATAGCTTCTTCAGAGCTTCCTGCAGCCGGAATTGTAGTCCATTCAATATCGATCTCAGGATGAAGCTTTTCATATTCTGCAACTAATTTTTTCCAATAGGCCTCTTGATTTGGATTTGGTGCTGTCCAAAATACTAATTTGGTTTTACCAAAACTCATGATAAAAATAAAAATAAACAAAAATACCATTAATTTCTTCATTATTTCGCCCCCTTTGTTGTTTCTCTCTCTATAAACTCCGTAAATAACGAAGTAACATATGGATGCAAATTTTTACCGTTAACAAGTTCTATAATTCTCTCTATGGCAACATTTCCCATTTCGTATTTAAATACTTTTACAGTTGAAAGTGCTGGTTCAATGGATGAAGAAAAAACAATATCATCAAAACCTATTATTTGTATTTCATCTGGAACTTTTATTTTTTTCTTCTTCAAAATATTTAAAACCATAACAGCAATAGGGTCGTTGGAAGTAAAAATAACTTCTGGATTTTTAGATAAAACAAGATCAATTATGTAATTTACGGATTCCTGAGTTTCTGAAACTTCATATGTAATAGGTAATAAATTATTATTTTTCATAGCTAATTCATAGCCTTCATATCGTCTTCTAAAACCATAGAATTCTAACGAACCATGAATATGAATAATTTTTTTGAAATTTCTTTTTATCATTTTATCTATTACATAGTACGCTCCATCAAAACCGTTAGAAATAATAGCATTTATTTTTTTACCAACGATATAATTATCCACTAAAACTTTAGGAATATCCAAATTAAGTATTTTTTCAGGAATTTCATCGGAGCCTATAATTAATATACCGTCACACCACTTTTCCTGAGGTAAAAATTCCTCAAAAGTCATAATTCTTAATTGTGATTTATTTTCTTTTGCTCCATCACAAATTCCTTTTAATACGGTTGAATAAAAATCCATTTCTCCAAATTCATTCTTTCTTTTTTCCAAAATTTGTTTTATTCTTTGACTGATTAAAACACCTATTTTAAATCCATACTTTGTTTTTGCAAGATGTTTTGCCTGACTTGACGGTTTATAATTTAGTTCTTCAACTGCTTTCAGTACTCTCAATCTTGTTTTTTCAGAAAATTTACCCTTATTATTTAATACTCGTGACACTGTTGCTATAGAAGTTCCTGCAAGTCTAGCTACATCTTCAATATTAGCCATACCATCACCTCTCGAGTAAGCGCTTAACCTATTCAAATAATAACATATTTTTCAAAAAATCTAAAAAGTTAAAAAAGTATATTTACACACTGTTATCTATAAATATTTTAAATTGTTTTACTATTTCTTGTATTTTTATATATTTCATTTAAATATCTTTTATACCATTTCAAGCTAAATTTTATAAAAACCTCTATATTAGCGTATAATCTAAATTCAATACATTATAGACAATTAATAATAGGTTAATATTTATATCAATCAATCGATTTTTAAACCTAATAAAAAATAATCATCTTATTTCTTTCTTAATAATGCAAAAACTCCTTTTTTGCATTTTGAAAGAATCATTATTATATTATATAATTGTTTTGAGTAAGCGCTTAACCTATAAAATAAAAAGGGGGGAATTTCTGTGAAAAAATGGTTTTTAATTAGTTTAGTAATGCTATTGGCTTTTTCTTTATTTGCAGCTGAAAAAACAATCAAGATTGAAACAACACAAATGACATGGGTAGATGTTCCATATTCCATATCATTTTCAAAAATTTTAGACATAATAGGTGATGATTTTGAAGCAAATTGGTATTCTATAAGAGTTATAGATGAAAATGGAAATAATATACCTTACCAAATAGAAGATATGGATAATAATAAAAGAATATCATCAAAAGATATATTGTTATTCACTTTTAAAAAATGTGCCAAAATAGTTATTTCAGATGATTCTAATATGGATTTATTAACTTTCAAACCATACTTCAAGCTTACTAAAAATAATGACGAATATCTTATTACATCAAAAGATTTCGATGTAACTGTAAACAAATACGGTCTTGTAAACTTTGTAAGGTACAAAGATATAAAAGGAAATCTTTATAATGAAATTGGTATTGCAAGAATTGCTGGATGGTCTGGAAGTACATATTATGTAAATGGAAAATTGGGAAAACATGTAGAAATGACATCAAATGGTTTAAGTATCGAAAACGTTCGTGTATTGGAACCTGGACCAGTAGGTGTAACAATTATAGCTGACTTATATTCAAGACTATTACCAGGTTTAAATCAACACATTGTAACTCATATATTTAAAACTGGAGATGTTTTAGTAAAAAATACTTTCACATTTACAAATTATGTTGATATTATGAAATTACAAGTAATGGCAACTGCTCCTATTACAAGTATAGACGATAATGCCTTACATATTTTACCTATGTTCAGAAGAATGGTATGGGCTGAACAATTAAATGAAACACCACTTGATTATTGGATGGAAAGGAATGCTGTTAAATATGTTGACGGAAAACCATATATAGAATTTTCTGCAATTGATTCAATGAAACCACTATGGTGGGGTGCAACATATGCATTTGTTTCACAGGAAAATTGGAGAGCTAATTTCTCACCAAAATACGGTATTGGTGCAGCAGAAATATTGCCTGAAAAACCTGTTTTATATTCTGATTTAAAAGATTTTGTATTCCATGATTTCTGGTTCTATGAGAGTAGAGAATTTAGAGATGGTATTTTTAGATGGTTACCAGGAGAAATGGATAATTATGAAGCAACAAAAGGAATATTCCCGCCATATTCAGAGGAAAATGTTGGAAAATATTGGATGGCAAGATTCAAAGCTGGTGATGTTGTAAAATATACACGATATTATTCTATTTTCCAATCAAGGGATACTGAAGAAGCTATTAATTATCTTGAAAAAAGAGCTAAAGAAATTCAAAGCATCTCAATTTCTGAATAATAATTTAAAATATTTGGGCACGTAAGTGTGCCCATTTTTTTGGAGGTGAATATGAAAAAATCCTTTATTTTACTATTACTAATATCTTCAATAACTGTATTTCCTATTGATATAAACTTATCACATTTAGAATTTCTTAGAGATACCTTTAATATAAATAAAAAAGAAGTTGTTGGATATTGGATTTATGCAGATAAAATTGGAAATAAATATATAAGAAAGTCAGCAAAAGAAGAAGGCGTAACCTGTGTTGATGATGTTGCAAGAGTAGCTGTACTGTATACAGAATTATATAAATTAGAGAAAAAAGAGCTCTATTATGAAAGAGCTAAAGAAGCTTTAGATTTTGTTATATCGATGCAGGATACAGATGGAGACTTTTATAATTTTATATTTGAAAATGGAAAGATTAACAAAATAGGAATTACAAGCAGAAAATCGGCTGGTTGGTGGGCTTCAAGAGCTTTTTGGGCGTTAAGCAATGCTATTAATACTTTTCCCGATGAGTCATTTAATAAAAAAATAATTGAAAGCTCAAAAAAAGCACGAAAAGTATTAATAAAAAATTTGGATAATGAGTATTTACTCAATAAAAGTACAGATCTAACCTCAATATTCTTATTAGGATTAACTAAATATTATAATTTTTCCAAAAGTTCTGAAGATATTGATTATATTACTAAAATCGCTAATTCAATTTTAAATTATCAGATAAAAGATGGTCCTTTTAAAGGTGCTTTTAATGAATCCCAAAACAAAAATAAATTTATATGGCATTCATGGGGTTCAAGACAAGGTGAAGCATTATTAGAAGTTTATAATATCACTAAAGACAAAAAATATTTGGAGTCTGTAAAAAAACTTGTTGATTTTTATGATATGTTACTTTCTATTGGTCCAGTATACGAAATAAATGATTATATAAAAAAATATCCTTATCTTTCATATGGTGTAGAAGTAATTGTATCAACGCTTTCCAAGTTGTATTTACTTACACAAAAGGATATATATGCAATAAAAGCATTTTTATTTGGTTCATTTTATAATGGAAATAATCATCTTAACTTTCCTATGTATGGAAAAAACGGCGAAGGTTATGATGGTATGCATTCGGTATATGTAAATCAAAATGCTGGTGCTGAATCAACTGTTTCAGCATTATTAGCATTAACCAATTTAAATAAATTACCACTTAGATTTCAAATCTATTATAATTCAAAGTTATTGGATAAAGGAAATAGAGCATTACTATTAGAAGCAGAAAAAATGGATACAGGAATTTACTATTATGAATTAGATAATAGAGGAAATATTCAAATAAAAACAAACGAAAAAATATCATTAAAAACACAAATCGATATCGAAGGAAAATATTATATTTATTTAATAGGAAATATACCTCCAGAAACCAAAATAAAAATTTATTCTGGAAATTCTAAAGTTTCAACTTCTCAACAATTTATATTAGCAAATTTATCAAAAGGAAAATTAACTATATCTCTTATTCCTGAAGATGATTACCTATATCTTGATCAAATACTTATTATTCCTGAAAACTATTCATTTCTTTTTTCAATCAATAATAATTTCTATAAAATATCAAATGATGAAATTTATAAAATCAAGAATAATAAACCTATTAATAATGAAAAAAAATATATGCAAAGCGCTGAAATTGCAATACTTGAAAAAGGAAACATAAAAATATTAGAGCTTAATAAAATATTTAATAATAACGGAATAGTTAAATTTTCAGAAAGAAAAGAAGGAAACTTCGATAATCCAGATGGTATATTTGGTGCAAAATATCCTGCTGAAGAAATAGGAAAAGTTTTAAAAAATGGGTATTTGGAATATGAAGATATTTTATTTAAAATTAATATTGATGGAAAAGATAATATCATTTGTTCAGGACAAGAACTAAAATTTGAAAACTTAAAAGGAAACAAAATCTATATATTAGGTTCATCAGAACATGGAAGCTATATTGGAAAAATTGTTATTGAATACAATGATGGTACTACTCAAATAGAAGAATTAAAATTTTCTGATTGGTGTCAACAACCTGTATTTAATGAAAAAATAGTAGTTGATACAATATACAGATATAATAGCCTTGGCATCAAGGAAAATATAAATCCTAAAATATTTTTAAATATATTTACTTTGAAAAATAAAGAAATAAAAAGTATTTATTTACCTAAGATTCCTACAATGCATATTTTTGCTATCACAATAAAATAATTATATTACAAATAAATTTAATACATAAACTATAAGAACAGTGGTTATAACAACCACAATAGAATTAAACCTAAAAAATGACAATATTACTGCAGCAAAAAAACCTATAATTCCTGTAATAACATTACCTGTTGAATAAAAAATATCCGGTATAATCAACATTCCGAGAATAGTATAAGGAATATACTTGAAAAACTTTTTTAACTTTTTATTCTTTCCTAATGTATCCGAAAATATAAATGGCAATATTCTTGGAATCATTGTAACCAGACTCATTACCAATATAATAATTACATATCTACTCATCTTCATCACCTTCTAAAATTGAAAAAACAAAAGAAACTAAAATTGATGTAATTATAATAGAATAGTATTTTGGTATAAAACTTTTTAAAAATATATAAATTATTATTGAAGATAATACACTTAAAGATGGAAGTAAAGACTTTTTCAAATTTGGAATTAATATACTTACAAACATTGCATATAAAGCTATACCAAGACTGTTTTGAAGATCAGTTGAAAATAAAGAATAAAACTCTGTCCCAATGATAGTTCCAATAATCCATCCAAAATAAGATATAAGAATAACACCAGATAAGTATTCAAAAGAAATTCTTTTAGGATTGTTAAAATATGAAACAGAAAAGGTTTCATCGGTGATGCCAAGGGATAATAAGATATTCTTTTTATCCTTTGGCATTTTTGTTGCAATAGTCGATGACATTAATATATGTCTTAAATTAAGAAAAAAAGTAGTTAGTCCTATTTCCAAAATAGAGGCATTTTTTATCATATCAATAGCCACAAATTGGCTTGCTCCCGCAAAAACAAAAATAGACATTAACCATCCAACATAGGATGGTATTTCATTTGATTTTACCAACAATCCAAAAGTAACAGCTATAGTAAAATAACCAAGACAAATTGGTATTCCGTCTTTTATTCCTCTATAAAATTCTTTCATAGTATCTCTCCAATTTTTTATAATTATAACATAAAATTATTCTGATTTTAACGAATTTTCATTAGTAAATATTATGTTAATTTCAAATTAATAAAAATTATGAAAAATTCTTTGATAATTAGATATAACCACATCTATTTTTATTTTATCCGGGTAAATTAACTCAAATACCATTTTGTCAAGAATGTAAAATGTGCTTTAATTAAATCGGTAACGTTACCGATAACGTTACCGAATAAAAATCCGAGGTGGTTTTTATGGGAAAAAGGTATGTAACAATAAAAGATATTGCAAAAGTTGCTAATGTTTCTATAAATACAGTTTCAAGAGCTTTAAATAATAAACCAGATATTAATGAAGAAACAAAAAAGAAGATCTTAAAGATAGCTGATGAATTAGGATATGTAAAAAATGCAACAGCATCATCTTTGAGAAATAGGAAAACAAAAACAATAGGAGTTATTTTCAAAGATATTACAAACCCTTTCTTTGTTGAGGTTTTAAAAGGAATTGAAAAAGCTACTAAAGAAAATGATTACAGTCTTATTTTAATAGATGTTGAAAAAAATTATGAAGTTGAAAAAAAAGCTCTAAAATTAATGTTCGAAAAACGTGTAGATGGAATATTAATTAGTCCTGTTAGAAATCAAAAACAAAAATCTGATAAATTTCAGGCATTGGTAAACCTCAATATTCCATACGTTATAGTTGGTGATCATTTTGAAGGAATGGATGCCGATGAAATATATGCTGATGATTTTAAAGGCGGATATTTGGCTACAAAACATTTAATAGAAAACGGAAAGAAAAAAATTCTTTTTCTGGACGTGTATAATCATAATTTTGTTTCATATTCAAGGTTTTCTGGTTATAAAAAAGCTTTAAAAGAATATAACATAAGATTCAGCAAAAAAATGGTCTATACAATAGAAGAAGATATGATTGCCGCATACGAAAAGATAAATGAATTAATAAAAGAAAAGGTGGATTTTGATGGAATATTCTGTTTTAACGATATTTTAGCTTATGGTGCATTAAAAGCCTTAAGAGAACATAATATTAATGTTCCAGAAAAAGTAGCTGTAGTGGGATATGACGATATTATTTACTCCTCAATTATAGATTTAACGACAATAAAAATACCAAAATTTGAGTTAGGTTTCAAAGCTTTCAATTTATTATTGGAAAAGATTAATAACAAAAGGCATAAACCGGAAAAAATTATATTAGATATTGACTTAATAAAAAGAAAAACCACATAGTGGTTAAATATCAATCCTAAACAGGGGGTGTGAAGGTATGAAGAAGTTTTTAGTAGGTTTCATTGCTGTATTATTATTGGTAAGTAGTGTATTTGCAGCATCTAATGATTTAGAGATTTTTAGTTGGTGGACCGGTGGAGGAGAAGAAGAAGGTTTATTAGCCTTGTTCCACAGATTTAATGAAATATATCCAAACATAAATATCATCAATGCAGCTGTAGCAGGTGGCGCAGGTACTAATGCAAAAGCAGTTTTAAAAACAAGAATGCTCGGTGGTAACCCTCCAGATTCATTCCAGGTACATGCTGGTATGGAATTAACAGATACATATGTAATTCCTGGATTAATGGAACCATTAACACAATATTTAAAAGACTGGGGCGTATATAATAAATTCCCAAAAGATGTTATGAATATTTGTAGCTATCAGGGAGAAGTATATTCTATACCTGTAAATGTTCATAGAGGAAATGTTGTATTCTATAACAAAAAAATATTCAGAAAATTAGGTTTGACAAAAGAACCAACAACATGGTCAGAATTTTTTGCAGCATTAAAAAAGGCTCAAGAAGCAGGATACATTCCTCTTGCCTTAGGAGATAAAAATAAATGGACAACAACACATTTATTTGAAAACATAATGCTTTCAACATTTGGACCTGAAGGATATAAAGGATTATTCACAGGAAAAACATCTTTCGATTCTCCAGAATTAGAAATGTCATTTGTTATCCTTGAAAGATTAATTCCATACTTCAATAGAGACCATTCAGCATTAACATGGCAGGATGCTTCAAGACTTGTATTTGAAGGAAAAGCTTTATTTAACGTAATGGGTGACTGGGCAGAAGGTTATTATAAAACATTAGGTTGGAAACCTGGCGTAGACTTTGGTTGGTTTGCAGTACCAGGTACAGCAGATGCATTTATGTTTATTTCAGATACATTTGGACTACCAAAGAATGCACCACATAGAGAAAATGCTTTAAAATGGTTAAAATTCATCTCAACAAAAGAAGCTCAGGATATCTTCAATCCAATTAAAGGTTCTATCCCTGCAAGAATTGATGCAGATAAATCAAAATATGATGTTTACTTAACATGGTCAATGAATGATTTCTCAAAAGTTGCAGTTGTTCCATCAATTATTCACGGTTCAGCAGCACCAGAAGGATTTGTAACTACATTAAACGATACATTAAACAGATTCCTTGTTAAAAAGAACGTATCTTCTGCTTTAAGAGATATTATGTGGGCTGCAGAAGACCAGGGATATCTCACTGAATAATAGACAAACCCGGCTTCACAGCCGGGTTTTATAAAAAAGAGGTGAAAAGATGAGCATTCAAAAAAGAAAATCGAGGATAGGTTTTTTAATAATTCTTCCATCATTGATTTTAATAGGTATATTTGTATACTATTTTATTTTCTGGACAATAAGGACCTCTTTTTCCAACTGGAATAGCTTCAGCAGTTTATTAAGAGGTGTATATAAATTCGTTGGATTTAGAAATTATCAAAGAATATTTATGGATGCAAGATTCCAGACCGATTTGTGGAATACATTGTTTTTTACAGTATTCTTTATAGCAGGTTCTGTTGGATTAGGCTTATTCTTAGCAAATATGATTGACAAAGGATTAAAAGGATCACGTTTTTTCCAAAATCTCTTTTTATTTCCAATGGCAATTTCATTTGTAGTTACAGGTACTGTATGGAGCTGGATTTTTGCACCTGGAAATATTCCTAATGACCCTCAGGGAATTAATTTGTTATTAAAAAAATTTGGTTTAGAAAATCTTCAATGGATGTGGTACACAAGCACAGAAAGTATAGGTCACTTTAATCTTGCTTTAATAGCAGTTATAATAGCTGCCATATGGCAAATGTCAGGATATATTATGGCAATGTATCTTGCAGGATTAAAAGCTATCCCTGAAGATATTCTCGAAGCTGCAAGAGTTGACGGTGCTGATGAAAGATATATATTCTGGAAGATAAAAATGCCTTTACTAAAACCTATTACTTTAAGTGCCATGATAGTTCTTGGCCATGTTTCATTAAAAATATTTGATTTGATATATGCAATGACTGGAAGCGGACCTAATAATGTTACGGACGTTCCTGCTATATATATGTTTGAACTTACCTTCAGATCAAACAGATATGCAATGGGTTCGGCAATTTCTGTAATAATGTTACTTATGGTTGCAGTAATAATTATACCTTATCTCTACTCTTCCCTGAGAAAGGGGGCTGAATAATATGACATTAAAAAAGATGTGGATATATTCATTGCTTATTCTGATTTCAGCATTTTTTATTTTACCTTTTTATGTAACGATAATTACCAGTTTTAAACCTCTTAGTGAAATTTCAATTGCCACAATGTGGGATTTTCCAAAACATTTTTCACTTGAAGGTTTTAAAGGAGCATTTGAAAAACTTGCTCCAAATATGAAAAATAGCTTTTATTTAACAATTCCTGCAACTATAATCTCAGCATTATTGGGTTCTATAAATGGGTTTGCTTTATCAAAATTAAGATTTAGATTTTCAAATTTAATATTTGCTTTAATATTATTCGGTATGTTTATTCCATATCAAAGTGTTTTATTTCCTTTAATTCAATTTTTTCAAAAAATAGGATTATATGGAACAATTCCGGCTTTAATTATAATTCACGTTATTTACGGTATTCCTATTACAACTTTAATGTTCAAAAATTATTATGAGGAAATTCCTGATGAATTAATTGAGGCTGCGTCGATAGATGGTGCTGGATTTAGAAAGATCTATACACAAATTCTTCTTCCAATATCTATCCCTGGATTTGTAGTTGTGGCAATATGGCAATTTACAAATATATGGAATGAATTTCTATTTGCAGTTACAGTAACAAATAATCCTTCAAAACAACCAATTACCGTTGCTCTTGTAAATCTGGCTGGTAGTCAGGTCGTAGAATGGAATATTCAAATGGCTGGTGCATTAATTGCTGCATTGCCAACATTAATAGTATATATACTCCTCGGAAAATATTTTATTAGAGGTTTATTGGCCGGTTCCGTAAAAGGATGATAGGAGGTCCCTATATGAAAATTTTTAATATGAGTTACGAAAATAATTATTTTGAAATTCAAAAAGATAATTATATGGTTTTATTAAAAATGGAAGAAATTCCTGAAGGATATATTCTCAGAGGAAAAATAAAAGGAAAAATTGACAAAATAAACATCTTTGAGGATATTATAGATGAAAATATTATCGTCAATGATTGGCATAGCTGGGGTGAAACAAAAAGTATAAACATAAAGGATTATCCGGAAATAAATTCAGATTATTTTATTCTTTCTGAAAAAAAATTAATAGGATTTTTATCCTCAAATATTTCTCATAATTACTTTGAGGTAAAAAATACAACTGTCTATGGATACATGAATTTCTTTGAAAAAAAATTAGATGATTATATTGATTTTGACCCTTTAATAATTATTGAAGGAAAAAATCCGGAAGATTTACTTGAAATATATGCTGATTATGTAAAGTTTGAAAATAATATAAAATTGAATAAAAAAAGACCTGTAGGATGGTCTTCATGGTATCAATATTTTGACAAATTAAACTGGGAGGATGTGAAAAAAAATCTTGAATTATCCCAAAAATATGGTTATGAAGTATTTCAAATAGATGATTCATGGCAAAAAGATATTGGCGACTGGGAATCAAAAAATAATTTCCCATCTTTAAAAGAAATGGCAGAAAAAATAAAATCACATAATATGACGCCTGGAATCTGGACCGCGCCATTCAATGTTTCTGAAACATCTCAAATATTTATAAATCACCAGGATTGGCTCATAAAAGATGAAAATGGAAATCCAAAGATAGCTTATAAAAACTGGAATAAAAACATCTATACACTTGATATAACAAATCCTGATGTACAAAAACATCTATATACATTATTTAAAAATATGTATAATGCCGGTTTCGAATACTTCAAAATAGACTTTCTCTATTCAGGTGCAATAGAAGGAAAAAGATTTGATAATAATATAACTCCAATTGAAAGCTACAGAAAAGGACTAGAGATAATAAGATATGCAGTAAAAGATTCTTTCATATTAGGTTGTGGTGCTCCATTATTACCTTCTCTTGGTTATGTAGATGGAATGAGGGTTAGTGAAGATACAGCGCCTATATATACCACAGATGAATCTGTAAAATTAAATGCATATATCGCTTTAAAAAACAGCATTAACAGGTTTTTCATGAATGAAAAATGGTGGTGGAATGATCCAGATTGTTTAATCTTAAGAAAAAAGGATACTCAATTGGATTCAATTGTTCGCCAGATGTATGGTTATGCCACAGGATTATTGAATTATATGATTATACAAAGCGATAATCTCTCTCTGGATATTGAAGAAGATATATACTTTAAAGTATTAGAGCTTCAAGGTGGAATAGTAAAAGTAAAAGGTATTATGGACGGAAATTATATTATAGAGTCAATTCATCCAAAATATGGAAAGATAACACTAAAAATGAACCTTGAAGAAAAAAGATATAATATAACATTTGAAGACAATATTATTTCATTAAACAAGAAAACAATAGTCAATGAGGATAAAAGACTGTTCCATTTTTATACATTAGAAGGTGAAAATAATGCTTGAAAGACGTTATAATCCTATAACAGATGAGTGGGTAATGATATCCTCTTCCAGGCAGAAAAGACCTAACCTTCCAAAAGACAGCTGTCCTATTTGCCCGGGAGTACTGGAATTACCTGAAGAATATGATTTAGTTAGTTTTGAAAATAGATTTCCTGCTTTAAAAAGAGATGCTGAAAGTGTGGAAAACAATAGTGAAATATTAAAAAAAGCGTCTTCACAGGGAATTTGCGAAGTGGTTGTATACACCAAAGAACATAATTCCGAATTATCAAAAATGCCATTAACTCAAATAGAAAAATTAACCTCAATGTGGGCTGATAGAACTTTAGAATTATCTAAATATGAATTCATAAAATACATTTATATATTTGAAAATAAAGGAAAAGAAGTGGGAGCAACATTACCTCATCCTCATGGTCAATTATATGCCTTTCCTTTTTTGCCTCCAAGAATAAAGGTAAAAATAAATGCATTAAAAAAGTGGTATTCCGAAAGGAAAACATGTTCAATATGTGAAATCATAAATGAAGAAAAAAAACTTAACGAAAGAATCATATACGAAAATGAAACAATGATAGCTATAGTCCCATTCTATGCAAGATATCCATATGAAGTCCATTTATATCCCAAAAGGCATATTAGTTCCATATATGAAATGACCGGAAAAGAAAAGAAGGATTTTTCTAAAGCTCTAAAAATCATTACTTCAAAATATAATGGCCTATTTAATATGCCATTTCCATATATGATGATGTTCTTTCAAAAACCCTTTAATCTACCTGAAAATATGCATTATTTCCATTTTCATGTAGAATTTATCTCACCAATGAGAGGACCAAATCTTATAAAATGGATAGCGAGTGTAGAAAGCGGCACCTGGGCTTTTATAAACCCCATTGAACCAGAAAAGGCTGCAGAACAACTGAGAAATATCGAGGTGAATATAAATGATTAAATACAGATCGCCGGGAAGAATTAATATAATTGGAGAACATACTGATTATAATGATGGATACGTATTTCCATTTGCAATAGATAAATACATATATATAAATTTAGAAAAAAGCGAAAAATTTGAATTTTATTCTGAAAGCGAAAATAAAATAATAATTCAGGAAAAACTCGAAAAAACAAATACATGGGCAGATTATATTATAGGTGTAATAAAAGAAATCGAAAAGATTCTTCATATAGGTATACCTCCTTTTAAGATTAACATATCTTCAACGCTTCCAATTGGCGCAGGGCTTTCAAGCTCTGCTGCTTTGGAAGTGGGAATTGCTTATGGAATAAACGACATTCTCAATTTAAATTTATCCCGGGTTGAAATTGCAGAAATTGGTTGGAAAGTTGAAAATGAATTTATTGGTTTAAGGTGTGGAATTATGGATCAATATGCCTGTTCCCTTTCAAAAAAAGACAATGCCATTTTGCTTGATACTTATACAAAACAATTCCAGCATATTCCTCTAAAACTTGGAGAATATAACTTTTTTATCATCAATTCAGGTGTAAAACATGAATTAGGGAATTCCGAATACAACAAAAGAAGGCAGGAATGCGAAGAAGTTTTAAATAAATTAAATAAAAAAACATTTAGAGATGTAAATAAAAATGATCTAGAAAAACTCAACGGAACATTATTTAAACGTGCAAAACACGTCGTTGAAGAAAATGAAAGAGTGTTAAAAACTGTAGAAGCTTTAAAAAACAGCAATATACAAGAGGTGGGGAAATACCTTTTTGAATCACATGAAAGCTTAAAAAATCTATATGAAGTTTCCTGTGAAGAAACGGATTTTATAGTTGATTTTCTAAAAAATAATGTTTTAGGTGCAAGAATGGTTGGAGGAGGATTTGGCGGAAGCATTCTTGTTTTAAGTAAAAAAAATGAATTTTATAATTTAATAGATGAACTAAATAAAAGATACCATGAAAAATTTGGTTTGAATATAGATTATTTTGAAGTTAATTCAGCTAATGGAGTAGAAAAGATAGGTGACTGATGTTGAAATATTTAAATATGGAAGCAATTGAATTGGAAAATGATTTTTTAAAAATTCATATATTGCCAGAATTGGGTGCTAAAATAGCTTCTATATTCTACAAGCCCCAAAACTTCGAGGTTTTATTTCAACCAATAAAGGGGTTTTATGAAAAAACAAAATATGGAGATAATTATGACAAATACGACACCTCAGGCATTGATGAAATGTTTCCAAATATTGATCCCGGAATATATTTAAATGGAAAAGAATTACCGGATCATGGCGAATTATGGTCAATTCCGTGGAAATGTAAAAAAGAGAATAATAAAATTTCCTGTTGCGTAAAAAGTCCTGAATTCAATTATATTTTTTGCAGAGAAATAATACTTTTTAATAATTCAATTAAATTATATTATTCAGTTAAAAATACCGGAAATGATATATTTTATGGTTTTTGGACTTTTCACGGATTACTTGCAATAGATGAAAAAAGTGAAATATTTCTGGAAAATGTGAATCAAGTTCTAAATGTCCATAACAGCAAATTCCTTGGAAAAATTGGAAATATATGTACATATCCAGAATATAATAACTACAAATTAAATAAATTTTTACCGCCATCAAGCCAAAATACAGAAAAGTTTTATATAATAAACAAAATCAATAAAGCAGAGATTACTTTAAACAATAATAAATTAAAATATACAATAGAATTTCCTGACATTCCCTATTTTGGAATCTGGAAAAACGAAGGCGGCTTCAAAAACGAATACAACTGCGCCCTTGAACCTTCAAACGGCTTTTACGATTCATTTGAGATTGCATATAAAAACAAGAAAATTCTAAAAATCCTGCCGAATCAAGTATTAAAATGGGATATAGTTATTAATCTTTCAGAATAAAAACAGATCTTCAAAAATCTGCTTTTATTTTTTAGATTTTATATGCTATAATTAGTATAGCTAACATTTACAAAAAACAAGGAGGCATATAGATGATAGTAACTGATGAAAAAATTACAAAAAAACCCAGAAAATACTTCAAAGAAGAAATAAATTTAAATGATTGGAATGAAGTAAAAAAGGTACTTGAAGATTTATTAAGCACAGAAATCAAATCTAAAGATGAATTAATTGAATTTTTAGAAAAATGGTCAGAACTTGAAAGTATTATATCAGAAGAAATGGCATGGCGATATATAAAAATGACATGTGATACAAAGGAAGAAAATTCAAAAGCTTTTAATGAATTTTATGCAAATATAGTATCACCAGCACAGGAATATGATTTCAAATTAAAAAAGAAATTCTATGACAGCCCATATAGAAATGAACTAACTGGTGAATCATTTGAACATATGAATAGATTAATATCCAGGGATATTGAATTATTTAGAAAAGAAAATCTGCCATTAATGGTAAAAGAACAGGAATTAGGTTCTAAATACGGTGAAATAATCTCAAAGATTACAGTTACATTTGACGGAGAAGAAAAAACATTATCACAGATGGGAGTTTACTTAAAAAATCCAGACAGAAAAGTAAGAGAAGAAGCATGGCGTTTAACAATGAATGCAGTTGCTGAACATCATGAAGAGCTCGAAAAGCTTTTTGATGAATTAAAAGAAATTAGAATTAAAATTGCCAAAAATGCAGGATATGATAATTATAGAGATTATATGCATGATGCTAAAAAACGATTTGATTTCACACCGGAAGATTTATATGAATTCCATAAATCTGTTGAAGAAGTTGTAGTACCAGCCTTAAAAAAATTAAATGAAGAAAGAAAAGAAAAACTCGGTGTTGAAAGCTTAAGACCCTGGGATACAGAAGTAGATGTTGATGGTAAAGTCTTAAAACCTTTTGACAACGTTGAAGAATTCATCGATAATGCAATTAAAATATTATCAAAAGTGGATATTGAATTTGCTAAAAATCTTGAAAAAATGAAAAATACAGGATTTTTGGATCTAGAAAACAGAAAAGGAAAAGCACCAGGTGGTTATAACTATCCTTTATCAGAAACAGGTGCAGCATTTATATTCATGAATGCTGTTGGACTAAGCGGTGATGTTCGAACATTATTACATGAATCAGGACATGCTCAACACACATTCAGGTCAAAAGATATAAGCATCTCCTTCTTAAAAGATTTTCCAAGCGAAATTGCCGAGCTTGCTTCAATGTCTATGGAATTATTAACCCTTGAATATCTTGATGAATATTATAAAAATGAAGAAGATTTAAAAAAAGCTAAAAGAGAACAATTGGAAAGCACGTTAAAGATTTTGCCATGGGTTATGATTGTTGATGCATTCCAGCACTGGATATACACAAACCCAGATCACACCATTGAAGAAAGAGATGAATATTTTGGCAGTTTAATGGATAGATTCAATACAGGAATAGACTGGAGCGGATTGGATAAAGAAAAAAGAATAAGATGGTTAAGACAATTACATATCTTTGAAGTGCCATTCTACTATATTGAATATGCAATGTCACAACTTGGAGCAATAGCGGTATATAAAAATTATAAAGAAAATGGACAAAAGGCTATTGAACAATACAAAGAATTCTTAAGTTCCGGTTATAAGTATCCTGTTAAAAAATTATATGAAATTGCTGGAATTAAATTTGATTTCTCAAAAGAATATATTAAGGAATTAACAGACTTTATAATCTCAGAAATTGAAAAAGTAAAATAATATTGAGGGCCTTTTTAAAGGCCCTCAAATAATAATTACAATCACAGGAGTTGATTTCATGAAAAAAGCGGAAACCTATTTTGGATTCAGCACATTTTACCTATTCGGTTTTTCATTAATTCTTGTCAGTACTTTAATTCCAATAATAGAAAAGAGCTATCATATCGATCATTCATTAATAGGACTTGCATTTTCAGTTGGTTCAATTGCATTTTTCTTCTCTTCTATAATTTTTGGATATATACTTGAAAAGTATAATATGTATTACACCATAATATTTACCTTATTGCTATTTATAATTGGAAATTTCTTTTTGTTTTCCATGACAGGTTATATACATCTTTTACTTGGAATATTTCTAACAAACTTTGCAGGTGGAGGCTTAGAATTATCAATTCCATTTTTAATAGGACTATCTCAAGAAGAAAAAAAGAGCAAAACCCTTAATTTATTACACTCTGCTTTTGCCCTTGGAGCCGTATCAAGTCCTATAGTATCCTCATTAATACTGAGATACACTAATCAATGGAAATTACCATTTTTAATTGCAATTATTCTAAACATAGTTCCATTTATACTTTTCTCATTATCAAAACATGATATTTCTAAAAAACATACTGAATATCTGGCAAATCCACACAAAAAAGAATCAAAATTTATTATCACCAAAACGCTTATAATATTAACGCTATCTCTTGGAATTTATGTAGCTTATGAGATGAACTTCACATCATGGCTTGCAACATTCTTATATGAATATAGAGGCTTTAAAGTATCAGATGCGGCCATGTATCCTTCATTTTTATGGATAGGCCTTTTCCTTGGAAGAACATTGCTTTCACACATGCCAGAAAAATATGGTTATAAAAACTGGCTCGTTATAGCTGTACTCATGTCATTAATCTTTTCAACATTTACGGTATTTCTTGGAAAAACACTTTTATTATCTTTAATTGGAACACTTTTAACAGGTATTGGGTATGCAACAACATATCCAACAATTCAGGCATTATTAATTGAAAAATTTAAAAACAATAAAGGTTTTGCTCTAAGTTTTGCTTCTGCTTCAACATCAGTAATTTCGGCTATAGGTTCGTCAAGTGTTGGATATATAGGAAAATTATTTGGTATTTTCTTTGGATTGCTCTTTTTAATCGGATTGAACTTTATTGAATTTCTGCTTATTTTTAGAATAGAAAAACAATAATTAATTTAGGTATTCAAATTATTTAAAAAGAAATATTATTCAAAGACCACTATATAATAAATATATTAGAAAAAGACAGTTAAAGGGGGAATACCATGAAGATAACAGGAATTGTAGATAATTACAAAGTACATCCTTTACTAAAACGCGACTGGGGGCTTTCCATACTCGTTGAAAATAACGGAAGTCTCACATTGTTCGACACAGGAAACGATTATAGAATCTTAGAACACAACATCACACATCTTGGTTTAAGATTCAAAACAATTGATAATCTTTTTTTGAGCCATTACCATGACGACCATACTGGTGGACTGGAATATATAATGGAAAACTATACTGTTAAGAGAAGCTTTATACCTTCGCGATTTCCTGAAAGAATGCTTAAATTACTCAGAGAAAAAAGTGAAGTAATAATTTGTGATTCACCAAAAGAAATTGAACCTAATATATATTCTACAGGAACTTTTGAAGGTGATATTCCAGAACATTCAATGGTTTTAAAAACTCCAAAAGGTCTTGTAGTCATAGTTGGATGTTCTCACCCAAAGGTTGAAAACATTCTTGAATTTGCTAAAAAAGAATTTAAAGATAAACTTCACGCAGTAATTGGCGGATTTCATTTTTATAAACTATACGAAGAAAAATTATTTGTTAGAATTGATAGAATTAAAAAAACAGAAGTAGAATATATTTTACCTTCACACTGTACTGGAACAGATGCATTAAATGTATTAAATGTAGAATTCAAAGGCAGGATTATGAAATTTGGTGCTGGAACAATTTTAGAAATATAATTTTTCAATAAAGGGCTTTTGCCCTTTATTTTTTTTTATAATTTATAATATAAATTTATAAAATTATAAAATATCACTTGACAATTTATAAATTTTGTTTTATAATTATAGTAGAAAGGGGGATGAAAATGTTTGGTGCAATTATTTTAATAATTATTGGATTGTCTCTAATCTTTGGTGGCGCAAAATTTTTCTGGGCTTCACTCTTTATTGGATTGGGTATTTATATAATCTACTCATACTATGAAATTTCAAAAAGAAAAAAAGAAAACAAAAAAATATTAACAAGAAATATTGAAAAGATCATTGAAACACATACACCTCAAGAAGCAGCTAAAATTATCTCTGAAAAAGTTAAAGATCCTGTTGGTTCAAAATTTGTTATTTTAGTGGATACAGAAGATGCTAAAGTTAGATTATTCTTCCCTTTTGGAATCCTTATGTCATTTAAACCCTTACTTATATTTACGAAAAAGATCATAAAAAAGAAAATAGAAGAGGAATTTTCAAAAAAAGACAAGAAAATACCTATTGATGTCGATGAAATAGTAGATTTAATCATGGAATCCATGGATTTGTTATATCAATATTATGGTGATTTTATCGATGTTGAAGCAGATAATGGAAAAACTAAAGTAAAAATATTTATTGCGTAGGAGTGATTAATATGTATAAAGCACCTGTTATATGTCCAGTATGTGGTAACAAATTACACATTGAAAAATTAAAATGTTCAAACTGTAATTCCAAAATAGAAGGTGAATTTGAATTAAATGAATTTGCAACTTTAAGTAATGAAAATATAGATTTTTTAAGGCTTTATCTTTTAAACAGAGGGAATTTATCAAAAGTCTCAGAAATACTCGGGATTTCATATCCAACTGCATTAAACAAATTCAACAAATTACTTAAAGATTTAGGTTATATTCAAAAAGAAACTTTCGAAGAACCAAATGAACAACCTCAAAATACAGAATTAGAAAAAAAGAAAATTATTGAAATGCTTGCTAACGGTGCAATTTCTTCAAAAGAAGCAATTGAAAAACTTAAAAAATTAAAGGGGGAATGAAAAAATGAAAGAAGAATTATTGAAAATCCTTAATATGGTTAAAGACGGTAGCATTGTAGTAGAGGAAGCTGCTGAATTAATAGAGGCATTTTATGATAATCCACAACCAAAAAGCACAAATCAAAATCCAAGAAAAAAACTTGTTATTAAGGTTAATTCATCAGATGGAGACAAAGTAAATGTAAAAATACCTATGGGATTAATAAAAATTGCGAAGGTTATGATACCTTTAGCATTAGCGAAAGAAGGAAAAATGAAGGATGAGGAAATAAACCAGATAATGCAATTTATCAACAATATAGATTTTGACCAATTTGAAGGAGAAGAATTAATAAATGTAGATTCTGCTGATGGTGATGTAGTAAAAATATATATAGAATAATAAATTACTATGGTTTTTAGAATACTTTAATTTTTCCATCTAGTCTTGACTAAATGTAATTTTAATGGTATAATATTTTTGCTGTGCCGAGATGGCGGAATTGGCAGACGCGGTAGACTCAAAATCTACTGAGGGTGAAACCTCGTGTGGGTTCAAGTCCCACTCTCGGCACCATGTAACCGGCTTATGCCGGTTTTTTTTATACCATAATAAAATCCCCATTAAAACGGGGATTTTATTATATCTATTAAATTTTTTCAATTATATAATCCTCAATATTCCTTTTTTCTGAATTTATATTTATTCCTATCAAATAGACTTCTTTTCCTGCATACTTTTCATAATACTTCATTTCTTTTATCTGTTTTAATGCTTCGTCGCTACTTTGATCCAGTTTTATCTCAAATAAATATATCCTATCTTCAAAATCTATTACTAAATCGCTTCTTCCTAAGTTTGTCAATTCTTCTGCTTTTACATCTATTCCTGCTGAGGCTATTATTGTGAACATCAATGAATGATAATACTTTTCTTCTTTTTTGTGTAGATTATACGGCACTGCACTTATTATTTTTTTTATTTCTTCTATTAATCCTTTTATGTCATTTTCTTCTATTTTTAAATATATCTCACTTACCCTGTTTATTTCTTCATCATTAAATCCATAATTGGCTTCTAATATTAGTGTTGAAAAACTGTTTTTTACTTCAAAATTTGGATAGTCCAGTATATATTTTTCTTTAAATCCATATTTTTTTATTCCTTTAAAGGTTAAATATCCTGCCTGCGTAAAGAAGATATTTGCTTTTGCATCTTCTATTTCTCGTGTTGAGAAGTCTTCTGCACTTACTGGTGTTTTTACTAAATCCTCATATTCTATTTTTTTGCCTTTTATGTATTCATACAGAAAACTCGGTGATCCACTTTCAAACCAAAAGTTCTGGAATTTTCCTTCGCTAAAAAATCTCAATATTGAATATGGATTATATACATAATGTTCTCCGTCAAATGAAAAGCCATTATAATATCTCTTCATTTCTTCAAGCAATTCTTTTTCTGTTATACCCATTTCTTCTGATAATTCTTTTATGTAATCTTTGAAATAATATTCCAATTCTTCCTGCGTATATCCAAACATCTGTCCATATTTCCTGTTTAATGATATATCGCTTAAATTGTTTAATGCTGAAAATACTCCTGTTTTGGTAAATTTTGTTATTCCGGTTATGAATACAAATTTTACATATGCATCCTTTGTTTTTATCTTTTTATAGAATTCCCTTAAAAATCCTCTGAATTTTTCAGCTTTTTTCTTATCATTTATATGTTCCAATATTGGTGATTCATATTCATCTATTAAAATGACAACTTTTTCTTGATATTTCTCATTTAACTTTTCTATTAAATTTCCAAACTTTGTTGGTATGTCATCTATATCAGGAATTATCCTATATGCTTTATAAATTTTATCAAGCATATTATCAAGAGATTTTTCAAATGATTCTATATTCCTCAATGTATTATCCGACATATCCAATTTTATTATTGGATACTCTTTAAATTCCCATTTGTCATATATATATGTATCCTTAAATAATTCCTTTTCCCCTTTGAACAAATAATAAAATGTTGATACTGTTAAGCTTTTTCCAAATCTTCGAGGTCTTGACATAAAATAAAACTTTCCACTATTTATTAAATCATATAAATATTTTGTTTTATCCACATATATATAATTTTCTTCTATTATTTCCTTATAATCTTGTATTCCTACTGGTAATTTCTTCATCGTTTCACCTCCATGGCTTTCCACATCTTTTTCTAAAAAATTTCTTCACGCTTTCACAAAGTAAGCTATTTTATATTATTCTTTCTATTTTAATTATATCATATTATATTAAGAGGTAATGTTTGGTAAAGGATAAATATCCATAATCAAAATTAAAAACAAACATAAAGAGTAAAGAAAAAATTATTTCAGTGTATAAGTCTTTTTATTATTATATAGTATAATAATTACGAATACAATTATAATAACTCTGGAGGTGGGAAAATGCCAAAGGTTTCATTTACATATGAAATTCCGGAAATCGCAGAAAAAAAATTAAAGGACGCTGGTTTCGATGTATGGGTTAACAGAGAAGAGAGAACATTAACCCATGAAGAAATAATAAACCTTGCAAAAGAATCAGATGCATTAATAACATTATTAAGCGATAATATTAACAAAGAAGTATTGGAAGCTGGAAAAGGAAAATTAAAAGTTGTTTCCAATTACGCTGTTGGATATAATAACATAGACGTGGAATCAGCTAAAGAATTTAGCATCTACGTTACCAACACACCAGGTGTATTAAGTGATGCTACTGCTGATTTAGCATGGGCTCTTTTATTTGCAGTTGCAAGAAAAATCGTCGAAAGCGATAAATTTGTAAGAGAAGGAAAATTCATAGGCTGGAGACCTCAATTATTTCTTGGCTATGACATAAAAGGAAAAACACTTGGAATAATTGGAATGGGAAGAATCGGAAAAGAAATGGCAAAACGTGCTTTAGGATTTGATATGAAGGTTTTATATTATAAAAGAAATAGATTAAGTGAAGCTGAAGAAAAAGAATTAAATGTCGAATATGCACCTTTAGAAGAATTAATTAAAAAATCAGATTATATATCATTACATACACCTTTAACTCCAGAAACACATCACTTATTAGATGAAAAAGAATTCTCAATGATGAAACCAAATGTTATAATCATAAATACTGCAAGAGGTCCTGTAATCAATGAAAAAGTTCTTATAAAATATTTAAAAGAAGGAAAAATAGCTGGTGCTGGATTAGATGTATATGAAGAAGAACCAAAAATTCCAGAAGAATTATTAAAATTGGATAATGTAGTTTTAACCCCGCATACTGGAAGCGCTACATTTGAAACAAGAGACAAAATGGCAGAAATGGTTGCCGATAATGTTATTGCAGCCTTAAAAGGAGAGGTTCCGCCAAACAATGTTTATTAATCTAATTGAAATATACGAAACTTTAAAAAAAGAATATACAATTCCTGAAGGTTGGTGGCCTGGCGAAAATCAATTTGAAATAATGCTCGGTGCATTATTGACACAAAATACAAATTGGAATAATGTAGTAAAATCCCTGGAAAACATTAAAAACAAAAACCTTTTATATCCAGAAAAATTATATGTTTTAGATATAGAAGAACTACAGAAATTAATAAAACCAAGCGGCTTTTTCAAGGTTAAAGCTAAATACGTGAAAAATCTATTAGAATGGTTCAAAAAATATGATTTTTCATTTGAAAAACTGGAAAAAATAGATAAAATCACCTTAAGAAACGAATTACTTTCTGTAAAAGGTATAGGGAAAGAAACTGCCGATTCTATACTATTATATTCACTCAACAAGCTAAGTTTTGTTATTGACGCATATACAAAAAGAATGTTTTCGAGATTAGGGTTAAATATAAAAAGCGATTATGATGCATACCAAAAATTTTTTGAAGAAAACCTTCCCGAAAATATAATGATATATAAAAATTATCATGGATTAATTGTAGAACATTCGAAAAATATCTGCAAAAAGAAACCTTTATGTGAAAATTGTATATTCAAAGATCTATGTAAATATAATAAAGGCGCTTAATTTAGCGCCTTTATTATTATATATACTTAGCTGCCATTGTTATATATGTCATTGCAAGTAATCCTTCAAAGATCGTACTATAATCTTCACTAACAAGCTTCACCTTTCTTCCGTCTATTCTCTCAACTAAAGGCATAGATTCCACCATATCTGCCCTTAACGTATCAGAAAATTCGACAATCATTTCAACTGGTGACTCAAACTTAAATAATTCAAAATCTTCCTTTTTCATGCTTAGCATCTTCCTCGTTGCATCCTTTATTTCTTCAATCAATTTTTTCATTGGCTTAAATTTTGCAGAAAATCTTCCGAGAGACTCTTTAGTTGAAACATATACAAGTTTATTATAATGCTCTTTTAATTCCTCACCAAGTTTATCATCACCAACAACCATTGCAAGCGGAACATTATACAAACTTCCATATGCAGCATTAATCAAAGTTTCATTCACTCTTACACCATTAATCCAGACATTGTGTATTGAAGAACTGGAATAAGTATGATCCATTGTGGCATATCTTGTTCCAACACCTGCATGATAACCAAAGAATATCATTCTATCAAACGTTGAATCCAATCCAGCCATCATATAATATTTCCTTATTCCTCCGCTAATTAATTCCACATTTGGAAATTCATCAGTAACACTCCATAAAATATTATCCCCCATTGCATGAGAATCTGAAATTACTACTTCATGTTCTTTTAATTCTTCAAGCATAGCTCGTAACTGTATCATTGCATAATTCTGCTTATAATCTCTTCCTTTTGAAACATCGTTCCAGTGATTAACACCAGCCAATCCTTCAAAATCAAATGAAATATAGATTTTCATTATATCCCTCCCAAATTTTATTAATACTACAATTAAATTATACTATATCTTATAACTTTTATGCATATTATCATGCTATAATATCAAAAACAGGTAACGGAGGTTAAAAATGAAAAAATCCATCTTTTATATAATACTTGCCGCATTATTAATGGGAAGCACATTTCCTATTCAAAAGCTTGGATTAAACAATATAAATCCTCTGGCATATACAACATTAAGATTTTTCATTGCTTTTATTTTTTCTTCGATAATATTTAAATTTGGTAATTTCTTTTATTCTTCGATATTGGGAATAGTTTTATCAATTGGTTATATTTCACAAATTGTAGGTATAAAATACACCACAGCAACCAAAGCAGGTTTTATTACCTCACAATATATAATTTTTATTCCTATATTTGCATATTTAATCAACAGAGAAAAAATCAACAAATTTCAAATAATCGGATTAACCTTTTCCATAGTGGGTTCTTACCTGTTATCTGGTGGAATTAATGGATTTAATATAGGAGATATGCTAATGATAATATGTGCTATCAGCTTCGCTTTGCATATAGTACTAATAACAAACTTCAGTCAAAAAGTGGAAGAAAAATCGCTTTTAACATTTCAGTTTTTAACTGTAACTATTATCAGTGGAATTTTCTCTTTAATTTTCAAAGCATCATACAATATAAATGCTATTTCATTATTAACAATATTTTATTCTGCAATAATTGGAAGTATAATCGTTATCTTTCTACAGCTAAAACATCAAAAAAATATAGGAAGTAACCTAACAGCTATTCTATTCCTTACCCAACCTATATTTTCAGCATTACTATCTTTTATTATTTTAAAAGAAACTTTAAATGCTACACAATTTTTAGGAGCTATTATATTGATATTAAGTATACTTACCGCTAATTCAAAATATATTTTTCAAAAAAATAACAAGGGGGAATTTCAATGAAAATAAAGGTTATAATTGTTATTATATCCACTTTAATTATTTTACTAAGTTGCTCTTTTTTAAAACCCAATTATGAAAATAGATACTTCGTATATCAATTACAGAATATAAACATTCAGGAAATAATCACATATCCTGTAAATTTTCTTGTAATGGACTATTCCAGAACTGGATTAGAAGATGGAAAATATACATATGATGAAATAAAAAAATTAAAAGGTGTTGGAATGGCACCAATCTGCTATCTTAGTATTGGTGAAGCTGAAGATTATAGATACTATTGGCATGATGAATGGAAAACTAATCCTCCTTCATGGCTTGGACCTGAAAACCCTGATTGGGAAGGGAATTATAAAGTAAAATACTGGAACGAAGACTGGAAAAAGATAATTTACGATTATCTTGATAAAATAATTGACATGGGCTTTTCAGGTGTATATCTCGATATAATCGATGCATATTATTATTGGTCAAATGAAGGTGAAGCACCACAAGTTGATCAAAGACCTATTGAAGAAACAGCAAAGGACATGATAGATTTTGTTGTGGAAATAGCAAATTATGCCAGAAGTAAAAAAGAAAACTTCTTGATTATACCTCAAAATGGTGAAGATATACTGGATTACGATAATAATGGAATATATTTAAAAACCATTTCTGGAATTGGAATTGAAGATTTATTTTATGATTCAGAACAACTCGACAACGGAAATTACTTAATACAAAAAAGCACTGAAACAGAATATAAGCTAAAATACATAAACAAAATCCTATCTTCTGGAAAAGTGGTATTGAGCGTAGATTATGTGGTCGATGAAGATAATATAAACATCGATATAATAGATGATTATATCAAAAATTGCAGAGATAGAGGAATAATCCCATATCCAGCATATGTTGATAGAGAATTAGACAGACTATCCACAATTATTTATGATATAGAAATACAATAAAAAACATTTATTATCTTTTTCTCATGTTTAGGCTTAAATACGGAAAAATACAAAAACATTCCCTGATAGAATTGTAATATAATTCTATCAGGGAATTAAAGAAATTAAAAATTATTTTTACCAGATTAAAATTGCCCCAAAATCTGACATTGGTATCTTCCAATTAATTCTTACAGAATCTGGCTTTAAAACATTTATCTGCATATATCCCATTGACCCTGCAACATAAACAACATTATTATTTGAATCAAATTTCACATCATAAATATAACCATAATCATAATTTTTAATTTTAACAGGCGATGTTATCTCAGAAATATTTTTTGTATCATAAGCTGCTATTTTTGTTGGATTTGTTTTGTCGCTTATATCTACTATTACAAACTCTGAATTTCCAGCTGCAAGATATGCGTAATTCCCATCTACATATACTTTCTCTACATTATAAAAATAACCTGGACTATACGCCCCCACCTTTACTGGATTTGTCTTATCACTTATATCCACTATTTCTAAGCCTTTATAACTATTTGCAACATATGCATAATCACCATCCACATATATTCCTATAGCAAAACCTAAACCAGTAGTATTATACTCCCCTATTTTTCTTGGATTTGTTTTATCACTTATATCCACTATTACCAGACCTTTATCAAAACCTGCTATATATGCATAATCACCGTCCACATATACTCCGTAAACCTTAGTAAAATTATTATAACTTCCTACCTTTTTGGGTTTTGTTTTATCACTTATATCTACTATTACAAGTCCAGAATCTCCAGCTGCAAGATATGCATAATTTCCTTCCACGTACACTCCCTCTACACTATAAAAATAACCGGGATCATAATCTCCTACTTTTTTAGGATTCGTTTTATCACTTATATCCACTATTTCCAAACCATGATAATAATTTGCTACATATGCATAATTATCATCTACAAAAACATCTCTTGCTGTACCTTCAAGATAAAGAGTATATGTTTTCCTTGTTGTTTCATTATATATAGCAAGTCCACTATCTCCCGCTGCAATAATATCATAATCATCCACATGAACACCGCTATATGCAGAAGGATTTGAATATTTATCTACATATTCATAAATTGGTTTATCAAAACTATATTGATTACTAATATCAACTACCGCATACCCATCCCCTGTTACATAAGCATAATCACCTGAGATCACGCCATGATGTACTGAAAAATCATCAAAATATGAATCAATAAGATACGCTTTGTTTAAATCAGTTATATCAACAGCTTTTAATCCTCCTTCAGTTCCAAGAAATATATTTTTTTGAACACCATATATTTTTATACCAATAATTTCATATGCAGAACCATTTGTTGAAACTGACGTTACCTTTATTGGATTTGTTTTATTTGTTATATCAACTATTACCAACCCATTATCATAATCTGCCACATATGCATAATTTCCATCTATATATACTCCATAAGCTGTCCCTGTATCATAATTTCCCACTTTTTTAGGATTTGCTTTATCGCTTATATCCACTATTTCCAGACCTGAAATACCAGCTGCAAGATATGCATAATTTCCATCTACATATACTCCATAAACATATCCTGTATTATACATCCCTATCTTTTTAGGATTCGTTTTATCGCTTATATCCACTATTTCCAGCTTATCAAAAGTTGCTATATACGCATAACCATTTGTTACTACAATATCTCGAGCATCCGATGGCATATACGCACCATCATGCTTTTCTATTAATTCTGGATTTTTTACATCGCTAAGATCAATTATATCAAGATCTTCGGTATACAAATATACACCGTCAAAACAGAAACTTGTAGATTCATGCGGCAAATCTATTGATGATACAAATACCGGATGTTCCGGATCTGAATTTACATCATATATTGCAAGCATACCATCACCATACACAAACATATAACCATTTTGAATCATTTTCTTTTCTGTTGTAAATGACCATACTTTACTTGATATTTCCTCTCCTTTACGATTTTTCGCAACCACTTTCCAATAGTATGTTTTACTTTTTTCAAGTTCAGGTATATTTACAGAAGTTTCATCTAAATCTTTATAAACTAGTTTCATCGAATTCTGTGATTCTCCAAAATACACATCATAACTTATAATATCTCCTTCTGAACCTATTGATCCTTTCCATTTCAAACATAGGTGATTTATACTTACATTTTTTGCTCCATCTACAGGCTCTGGAGTAGTTGGTGCTATTGTTTGAATATTTTCTTTTGCTTTTTCCGATTGGTGAAAACAGGATACCATAAAAAACAGCATAGTTATTGTCACCATCAAAAATACAATGACTCTTTTCATCATCCTGCCCCCTTATTTTCAATTGAATAAAATATTAAATTACCAACTATAATGTATCATTTTTTTTTTTTTTGTAATTTTTATTAACTAAATATTTTAATTTAGAAAATTTTTTGTTTTTATGATGATTTCACAAATACTAAATGGTTTCAATAATAATTGAAAGATTTCATTCAAAATTTAGAAGTATCATAATAAATATGGTATAATATTTGCAGAGTAAGTGAAATAACTTTATATTATATTGAAAATAATACTATTTCTATAAAACCACCAATTATACCAGGAGATGATTGTATGGAAAGAATAAAGGTTAAAAATTTTATAGTTCTTAAGGATATAGATATTGAGTTAAAACGGTTAAATGTTTTTATAGGAAAACAGGAAAATAGAATGAAAATATTAAAATATTTAAAATTTAGTAATTTTATAAGCGAAGCCTATTGGCTTCGTTTTTTTATTAGCATGTTATAATTAATTAAGTGGAAAAGTTATAGTTGACAGCAGGGAGACAGATATTGATGATAGAAATTGTAGCAGTTTCTGATGAAGAAAAGGGAAGTATTCATAAAATAATTAAAAAATGCGACATTTTGCTTGGTTGCGGTGATTTATCACCGGGATATTTTGATTTTTTATTGAATACATTAACCCCTAAAATTAGCCTAATGATTTATGGAAATCACGATAAAAAATATTTCAAAAAGTTTGAAGATATAAATTTAAATGATTTTTCTAATATTTATACAGGAATTAAAGTAATCCACAATGAAATTATAAATATCAAATCAGCTCTTAATATTTCTGAAGATGTGTATATCACCGGATTTTCCGGTGCATTATCTTATGGTAAAAAACCATTTCATTTTAAAGAAAAAGATGCAAGGGCTTTTTGCCACAAGTTAAATCGCAGCAAATTTTTAAATAGATTTAAAAAACTGGATGTGATTATCTCCCATTCGCCACCGGGAATTTCAAATATTTTTGATGATATGGATGATTATCACAAAGGTTCAAAACAATTAGCAAAAATTTATTTAAAATATTTTCCAAAAATCTGGTTTTATGGCCATATTCATCCAAGATATACCAGCAAACCTTTAAATTTCAAGATTTATTATAAAGGGAGAATTTCATATTTACTTAATACAGTTCCTTTTAAGTATGTATTATATGATGAAAATTTGCATGATATTGTAAAAATAAAAGGTGAAAATGGAAGGATTAAATTAAAGGAAATTTATTTATGATTTTCGGGGAGAGGATATAATGAATCGATTTGACAGCGCAAAGGAATACAAAAATGCAAAGAAAAAAGGGGAAAGGGAGTTATTATACTGGGAAGGTAGAGGGAAAGATGGATATTTACCTTCTTTAGAACATTTGCTTCAAAAATATGAAATTAGTGGAGAACAATATCTTGGAACAATAGAAATACCGCTAAAAAAGGTTAAAGGCACTTATTACGAATCCCGAAGAAGTGCATTTTCAAAAAACTTTCTTCCATTGTTAGAAGAAACAAGTGAATTTGCAATTAAATGGATGAATCTTTTTGAAGCACAGCAGGAAGAAGGCATAAGGGAACCTATAGTAGCTTATGAATTTTTAAATTATTTTTATGTTGTAGAAGGAAATAAACGAGCAAGTGTTTTAAAATATCTCGAAGCACCTTCAATTGTAGGAAATGTAAGAAGGATAATACCAAAATATGATGAACTGGACCCTAAAATCAGAATTTATTATGAGTTTCTTGATTTTTATGAAAAAACAAAAATAAATATGATATGGTTTAAAAGGGAAGGAAGCTTTAAAGAGCTTGAAGAAATCCTTTTAAAACATATAAAGGAAACCAATCAAAATCCAAATGAATTTTTCAAATATTTTGAAAAATTTATATACTGGAACTTTAGAAAGGTGTATCATTCTCTTGGTGGCGAAAGTCTTCCTTTGACTACCGGCGATGCCTTTCTTGAGTATATAAAAAAATATGGAATTGAAGATAATATTTTAGACAAAGAATTAAAAGCAAGAGTAAAAGAATTAATTAAGGAGCTTGAAACTGTTTATTTAGAAGAAAAAAAAGATTTACTACATGAAATGTTAGCTTCTTTTATTAAATTGTCAGCTGCACAGGAAAAGACTTTAAATATAGCTTTTGTGTATAGAAATACTATTAATGAAAGCACCTGGGTTCAGGCTCATGAAATTGGAAGAAATTATATTGAAGAAAAGTTTAAAGATAAAATTCATACTACATATATTGAGAATGTAAAAAAAGAAGATTCATATGAAGTTATTCAAGAATTGGTGGATAAGAATTATAATTTAATTATTACTACAAGTTTTGATTTTATGGATTCAACTTATAAAGCAGCTGTAAATAATTTGTCTGTAAAGTTCTTAAATTGTGCGGGATATAAGAGTTATAGAAATCTTTCTGTATATTTCGGAAGAATATATCAACCACAATTTTTAACAGGAATGATAGCGGGAATTATGACGAAATCAAATAAGATAGGGTTTATTGCGCCTTATCCATTACCTTTATTTGTAAGGAATTTAAATGCTTTTGCTATAGGAGTTAAAATGGTAAATCCATCAGCTGTTATTGACGTAAAATGGACAAAAGAATGGATAAACTATGAATTAGAAAAGGAATTAACGGTGAAACTTATAGAATCTGGAAATGATATAATAGCTTCTAATCTCGACACTCTTACTCCTCTGGAAATTGCCGATGAGCATAATGTATATAGCATAGGATATAATATAAAAAAAGATGAATTATTTCCAAAAACCAATATAGCAGCTGCAACATGGAATTGGGGACCTTTTTATGAAAAAATTGTAAAAAAACTTTTGAATGATGAGTGGGAAATTACCACTTCAAAACATCTAAAGGACTTAAGAAAGTACTGGTATGGAATGGATAGAAAAATTGTAAGATTATTTAAATCGAAGAATTTGCTTCCCGGACAAAGCGAGAATCTTATTGAATTAATGAAAAACGCAATAAAAAACAGGGAATACGATGTGTTTAGCGGTCCAATTATAGATGCAAATGGTAATATAGTAGCAACAAATGATGAAAGTATTACAGATGAAGAATTATTAAAGATTAATTGGTATCTTGATAATATAAAAGGAGAACTGGAAAAGATTATATTTACTACTGATTAAATTTAATAACAAAGTGCCGGAATTAATCCCGGCACTTTAATTTTATATTATTTATTAGAAATAAATTTTTATATTTAATGAGATTGAATTTAAATCTTCCATTGATTTTAATGAGTGTTGATCTGATTCGGCATATGCATATTTTAACTGTATTGACGGTTCGAAGTTATCAATCCCATTATATGCAATTTTCAATGTTCCCATATATCCAGGTTCATATTTATCATTGATTTTTGAAAACGCTGCTAATCCAAGACCTTCAAAGGATACATTGTTTATCTTTGCTTTTATATACATATCGCTTCCAAATGAAAGATGTCCTTTTAATTCCTCTGTTGGCAAGCCATTAAATCCTTCAATTCCCAATGTAAAGTCTTCTCCGTGTGTATATTCGATACCTCCTACAGCCTTTACATAATACTTTTCAAAAATGTCCACTTCTGTTGAATCTTTTGTCTGAACTGTTGTTGTTGGATTTTCAGGATTTGGAACATAATATGTTGTATCTACTTTTACATATGTTTTTTCTGGCATAATTAATGCTGCTTCGCCATGATAACCTATAGAATCAAAGAAATATGACACACCCTGGAAATCCAATGTTACTACATTTCTATATGGTCTGTATAATGTTGTTTTTGATGTTCCTGTTCCATCTTTTGAATAATTTATTTCTATTGTTTCTGGAACTGTAAAGTGATAATGGTCATGAGTATAGCCTAATTTAATATTGTAATTTGAAATATCCATTGAAACCTTTGCGCTATAATCGCTATTTACAGGCAATAATTCATCTATATCCTTTGTTTCTGTATAGGTATTCTTAACTTCATATGTATCTGGCAATGTCATTAATGTTTGACCTGCATATATTTCGCCAATTTGTTCCTGTGTAAAACCTAAATCAGTTAATGAAGCTGGATTTGATAAATAATATTTAACCTGAGCCTCTGTAAGTCCTTTAGATAATAATAACGCTACTAATTCTTCTGTTGCTTTTTCCACTTCTTCTTTTTTTGTTGTAAATGCATATGTAAGTGTTGCTGCGTTTTCAGAAATTATTGTTTCGTTTATTGTTTTTGGATATAGTATAAATGAAGGTATATCGTCATATGTTTTTGGTGTAAAGGTTAATTCATATGTATAGTCTGCAATGTAACCATTTAAATATATTCCATCTACAGGTAATGTTTTTAATGGTTCAAATGGATTAATTCCATCATGTGCTGGAATTGTTACTGAAGGGCTGTAAAATGTTGAACTGCCGCTATCAGGAATAAACCTTCCGACTCTTAATGTTGCTTCATCAAGATAAATATCTGCAAATGCTTCATTGAGTACATATAATGCCCATGGTAATGATGGAGATATTAAATATACTGATGATGGCATCAATGCTGCATACTGTGTTGTATCAATATCTGAGTTAACATTTAAATCAAAACCGTCTAATTTGAATAAATCTATTGAAAATCTATAATAAAGATTGTCGAGTTCATTTTCAAGTGTAATATTTGTTTTTAATCCACTAAATGTTGTTGATGCATTATTTGAGAAATTATAACCGTATATATAATTTAAATCACCAGAAAAGCCAAATAATGTCAATGATAGCAATGTAAGCAATATTATTGTTACTATGCTTTTTTTCATATTCTCGCCTCCAAAATCTTATTTTTTATTTTTATTATTGATACTTCAAAACAGGTTTTGAGATATTTCTCTTGTTAAAGAATTTCTTTGTAATTGGAATATCAAATTCAACATTTTTAATAATAAGTATTGTTGAGTGATTTTCTTCAATGTTGTTTAATTCTATTCTTGTTGCGAGAATATGACCCGAATAATCTTTTACATCGCTAAATGTCATTACCTTTATTAATTCTCCATTTTTGTTATAAAAATCTATTTTTTTAAAGAGCATGTTTTCTTTTTCTATTAACGCTACTATCTTTCCATAATCACTGTCCTTTTCATGTGGAATTATTTCTACTGTATATGATTTATCATCTTCATTTATAAGATTTGCATCGTAATCGCCGTTTTGTTCGTTGTATAATAATGAAATATCGTTGTATTTAAAGTCTGAACCTACAAATTTTCCATTTTTTGCACCGCCGGAAATCCTCTTTGTTTTTCTATATGCTGGCATATAAAGGTAAATTTCATCGTCTGATAATGTGAGCAATGTAATTCTTTTTACTTCTGATGGCTTATTAAATCTTACAAGCGCAAGTGTGTCGTCGCCATCATGCATAATATACATATCAAATTCCCTTTCCCTGATATTTCCATTAGCGTCTTTTAACTGCATGATCACAAGTGATTTTTCTGTTTTGAAATTATCGTGTGCATCTTTCAATTGATCCAATACTTCCTGCCCTGTAATTGCAAATGCGGAAACAACTGTTAAAATAATTACTGTGAGTAATACCAATCCCTTTTTGTAGTTCATGCTTTCTCCTCCTCCATTTTTAATTTTCTTTTTAGTAATGATTCTTTTGAGAATTTATTTAAAAGATTTTCATTAAGCATTGTCATTAATATAGGGAATATTGTTAAAGTCAATATAGGAGCCACTAACATAGCTGTTGCAGTTAAAATACCAAACTGACTTAACATACCTATTTCTGAGAATATAAATGTTGCAAATCCAAGAATAACTGCAAGAGAGTTAATTAATATAGCCCTTCCAGAGGTTGCTGATGTTCTTATTGCAGCCTTAAACTTATCCTTTGTAAGCCTATATTCTTTCTTAAATCTTGTTAAATAGTGTATTGTGTAATCTATACCTGTACCAATAGTAATTGATGCAATTGTTACTGTTGCTGCATTTAATGAAATACCTGTTAGCCCCATTATTCCAAAGTTGACAATTATAGTAAGAGTAATAGGAATTAATGCGAGTATTCCAAGAACCACAGAATGCATTTGAATTGCAAATAATATAAATACAAGTGCATAGGCAAGCATCATACTTTCTTTTTGATTGTCAAATACCATATCATTAACCTTGTTTGTTAATACCGGAATACCGGTAACCCTTACCAATAACTTCTTATTTCCCCCTGGAATTACAACTTCCTCATCATTTACATATTGTGAAAGTTCTTTTATATAATTTTCTTTTAATCCTGTATTTAATGATTTCAAAGTATTTTCCACATATAATGCCTTTAATGTTGGTTCGTAATCATATACAAAATATTCATAATATTCTGAAATATATTCATCCACTGATTTTGGATCTTTTAAATATGCATTGAATGTATTCATGTCAATTGTTTCTTCACCATATTCAGCAAGATAATTATTAAATAGATTTAATATCATTGTTTTATCCATTCCTGAAATTATCTCGTTTATATCAGCCTTTCTTGCTTTTAACATTGTATTTAAAACTTCTTCTGTATATTTTCCATTTCTTGCTACTATGAATTGTTTAAGTTCGTGTTCAAATGCTTTTATGTGTTCTGGATTTTCAACGTCAAATTCTTCTGTATTGTAATCTGTATAGATATAATCATTAATATATTTTCTTAAGTCATTTTCAAGGATTTTAACCTTGTTAAAACTCTTGGTGTTTACCATCATTTGAGAAATTCCCTCGTTCTTTTCAGCGGATAATATCTTATCTATTCCTTCACTACCTTCAATCATCATATAATCCTGTTCCATTGCTGCGTTTGAACCAGGAATGTACTTTACGCCTGTAAATCCTTCTGTTAGATTTGCAACAACATCACCTATATTTGAAATCTGTGAAATAACATCATAATTCTTTGCAAATAATGAAATATCTCTAATAGATCTATTAAAGTAGAAATCCCTGAATGTATTGTCTCCTTTAGCCACTAAATCAACGAATATATAATCATTTCCACCATAATTATTTCTTAAGAACTTAGAACTTTTAACCATTTGTGTTTTGTCGCTCATGAAATTTTCTATTTGCATATCAGATTTGATTTTTGGAATATAGAATGTTGTAAATAATACAAGAATTGCTATTATGGACAATGTAATGGCTCTATGATGTACAATCTTATCTGTAAAGTTTCTTAAAAACGGACTTTCTCCGTCTTCAGATAATGTTACCTTCGACTTTGGCTTGAAAATTAAAAGCATTGCTGGAACAAATATAGTTGCCATTAGTAATGCTAAAGCTATACCAAGTGAGGTAAATATTCCCAATTGCCACACAGGAGTAAGATCAGCTGTTAACAATGATAAGAATCCTGCGATAGTTGTTAATGCACTTAAAACAACTGCTGTTCCTACATGCTTCAATGTTTCATTTACAGCTTTTTCTGCTGAAATACCCTTATGCAATTCTTCATAATATTTACTGATAATATGAATTGAATATGCTGTTCCTATACCAACAACTGCAATTGGCACTGCTGATGTTGTTATGTTAAAGTCTATTCCCAACAATTCCATTATTCCAACTGTCCATATATCAGCAAGCAAAACTGAAATGATAGGCAATAACACACCTGCTATGTTCTTATAACTAAAATAAAGAACAGCCATAACGAGAATTAAAACAATAGGAATTAACTTTAATAAATTATCTTTTACTATTTCCTCTATTTCTCTATTCGCAATTGCTGTACCAAAGATATAATAATCAACACCTGCATCTTTAAATACATTTTCAACCTTTAAACCTGCTGATTTCTCTTCAACATCCTTTTTTAATCCAATTGCAAATAATACGCTTTTTTCGTTGTCTGATATAAATTTTCCTTTAATCATATCATCGTTTTTTAATTCATTTTTCAATTCTTCTGGACTATACGATTTAATACTTGAAAAATCAAATGTTGATTCAAGGTTTCCAACTGAAATATCTCCATCTTCTGTTGTGCTAATCCTTGGAGCATTAACAGGTGAAATAACATTATCAACTACATCAAGTTTCTTTAATTCTTCCGTGAGTTTATATATCTCTGGAAAGTGTTTATACACATCGTCATACTTTACAGCTGTTAAAATCATGCCGTTTAAACCAAATGTATCTGCCACTTCGTCATAAATCACCTTGTCAGGATCATCTTTTGGAACATAACTTGATATATTATCATGAACACTGACCTTTGCTGCATAGATACCAAACACAATTGTTAAAACCGCTACAAGAATAACTATAAATATAGAATTTTTACGGTTTAACTCCATCTTATCTCCTCCTCCTTTTGGTGGCAATTATTGAATACTTATCTTCACGTTTATAATATATACTCCTCAAATGTTTCAAAATTATTTAAGGATTAAGAATTTTTTGGTGGCAGATAATTAAGACTTAATTAATGTGATAAAATATAAAATGAAAGGAGAGATAAAAATGGATTTGATAAAAAAATTAAAAGATGATAGCAGCGCAGAAAGATTTTTAATAGAAGCTGGAATATTGAATATAAAAAGCGAATGTCCATATTGCGGAAGCAAAGAAGTTTATACAATAAGAAGAAATCATTTTAAATGCAAATCATGCAGGAGAGAATGGTCAAGATACAATGGTACTATTTTCAAGGATATAAGAATTAAACCTTTGAAGTTTGTAAGAATTGTTCATGAATTAGCCGAAGGAAAGATGATAAAAAAAATCTCTGAAGATTTAAATGTTTCCTATAATACCGTTTTAAAAATACGAAAGCTTATTTTAAAACGATTTATAAAAAGGATATTTGGTGTCGAAGATGTAGGAGATTTTTTTGCTGTTGGTATAAAATATAAAGATAATAATATAGATATGAAATATTTCGAGGAATGTAATATTGAAAACTTAAAAAATATTGAAAACGAAAAGCTTGGAAGGTTGTATATTTTTAAAGATATAAATAATTACGATGTTTTCATAATCTTTTCTGAAAAACCCATTAAAATACTCGAAAAAAATTCCAAAAAAATTAATTTACAGGAAGCTCGTAAAGAATTCCATGAGTTTATAAAACATTTCTCAGATAGCGTGGTAAAAGGAAAACTATCCAATGGTAATTCACTGTTGTTTGCACTGGCACAATCTCATGTTGTAAGCACTCATGGTAATGAACGCTTATTCTATATTTTTTTAGAATTATTAAAACAAAAATAAGGGCTGTTTCAAAAGAAACAGCCCTTGATTTATTAATGTTGTAAATATATAAGGTAATATACAAATGCAATTGCAAGTACCCAGTTTAACCAGTGAATTTCCTTACCTTTTCCTGATAATACCTTAACTAATGGATATGCTATTAAACCAAGAGCAATACCATTAGCAATAGAATATGTCAATGGCATCATTATAATTGTTATAAATGCTGGAACAGCTTCTGTTGTATCTTCCCATCTGATTTTTGTTAAGTTTTTCAACATTAAAGAACCAACAAAAATCAATGCTGGAGCTGTTGCTGCAGCTGGAATTGTTAATCCTAAAGGTGAGAAGAATAACATAAGAAGCATTAATACAGCTACAGTTACTGATGTTAAACCTGTTCTTCCACCCTGTGCAATACCTGTTTCACTTTCAATATATGTTGTAACTGTTGAAGTTCCAAATAATGCACCTACAGAAGTACCTATAGCATCAGCCATATATGCTCTATTTGATCTTGGGAAGTCTTCTCCATCTTTTATAAATCCAGCACTTTGAGCTAAACCTGTTAATGTACCAAGTGTATCAAAGAAGTCAACAAAGAAGAAGGTTAATACCACAACCCAGAATGAACCACTTACTAAATCACCCCATGAAAGTTGAAGTTTCATAAATGTTGGTGAAATATCAGGAATCTTTCCGATTATTCCCTGATAATGTGTAACTCCAAAAATTGGGAAAGCACCTATTATTGTTGATATAATAATACCAAGAAGAATCGATCCTGGAACTCTTAACGCAAATAAAACAGCTGTTATAATTAAACCAATTATTGCAACTAATGCATTTGGATCAGTTAAATCTCCCAATCCAACAAATGTTGCAGGATTAGCTACTATAATACTTGCATTTTTCATACCGATAAATGCGATAAATAAACCTATACCTGCACTTGTGGCAAATTTTATATTTTGAGGAATAGCTTTTACAACAAAACTTCTTGCCCCTGAAGCTGTTAATAAAATAAATACAAGACCTTCAACAAAAATTGCACCCAATGCAACCTGCCATGGAATCCCCATTTTCAAAACTACAGTATAGGTAAAATATGCATTTAAACCCATACCTGGAGCAAGAGCAAATGGATAATTAGCATATAATCCCATTACCAATGTTGCAGCTGCTGCACCAAAAATTGTAGCAACCATTACAGCACCAAAATACTGAGTATAAACATCGCTTCCAACTTCTGCACCTGGAGCCATAGCTGTTACCAGAATACTTGGATTAACAAATAAAATATAGGCCATACTTAAAAAAATAGTAATACCAGCAAGGATCTCAGTTGTTACAGTTGTACCGTTTTCTCTTAACTTAAAGAACTTTTCCACCCCATAACACCTCCTGAGTTTTAAAAAATATAATATACCTTTAACATTATTGTATAAGTAATAGTTTACAAAATTATTTCTAATTTATTTAAATTAAATAAAATTTAATATTTTAATCATAAAAAACAAAAGCATCCCCCAGGAAGAGAGATGCTTTATTACAATTATATTATCTCTCTTCCTGTAGTCAGACAGTTTACGGCTGTCTGGTAGAGACTCCCGAGCCATATTCCCGGGATTATACAGGAAGAATCCTTGTTCACCTATTTACTTTTCATACCTTACCATTTTCTGTTTCGCCATGATCTTTTATATCATTATTTTTTTCCTTTTTAACTTCATATTTTTCCTGATATTCTTCAAAAATTTTATTAAATTCTTCATGATACTTTTTAAACACTTCTAATACCTCTGGATCAAATATAGAAGGTTTGGTTTTAAAATCACCGTTAACTATAATATTATAAGCTTCTTCATGAGAGTATCCAGCTTTATACGGTCTATCGCTTCTCAATGCATCATAAATATCAGCAAGCGCAACAATACGAGCTTCAATAGGAATCTCCTCTCCTTTTAACCCAAAAGGATATCCAGAACCATCATATTTTTCGTGATGATATAATGCTATATTTTTAGCCATCTGGAAATATTCATCATTTCCAAATATTTCTTCAGCATATAATGTATGTTTTTTCATTTCCTCGTATTCTTCAGCCGTCAGCCCTCCAGGTTTATTCAATATATCATGATTTATCATCAATTTACCAATATCGTGTAAAGGTGCGTATGTTTCAATATCATTTACAAATTTCGCATCAAAACCCATTTTTTCTGCTATTAACCGCGAATATTTTGCAACCCTATCAATATGAAAACCTGTTATTTCATCATATTTTTCAGCTATTGCAGAAAGATGCGAAGAAAATTTTCTATAAGAAACCCCAAGATCATTATATGCATCTTCCACCTGATTATATAAATCTTCAAGTTCTTTATTTGTAGCTTCTAATTCTTCTGTTGATGCACTAATTTCATCAAATAATTCTATCATTTCTTTTATAGCTAAAAATTCAACTTCTTTTAATTCTTCTAATTCAGTAAAATGGAATTTTTCTTTTTTTATTGGTTCCAGAATATTCACAAAATCATTTTCAGACAAAATCATAAAACTCTGTCTATCCATAATTCTTAATTCTTTTAAGAAACTTTCCATGCTCTTTATTATTTTATTAAATTCCTGTTCAAAGGTTTCCATAAGACTTAAATTTCTTTTTTTGAACCACAGATTCACATAAATCAATAATAATATAATTATCGAAATAAAAATATTGTATATAACATATTTTGTAATATCAATAGAGGTCACAAGAGTTATATTTTTCCATTTCTTCTTTAAGTTAAGATATATCCTGAAGTTATCAGTTGTAATAAAATTAAATTTATTAATATTCAAATCAGATAAAATCAATTCTCCTGATTCATCAATTATCGAAAAATAGTATGTTGAATTATGCAGTAAATTTAAAGCATTTAATTCACCTATTAAATATAAGGAATTATATTTACTTACAATATATATTTTCTCAGGTTCATTTGAAAATAGCTCAGTTTTTAAAATTAATGTATCCATATTCTTCATATTTTGCAGTTTAAAAAGAAGTATCTGATTAATATATTTATCTTCAAACAATTCATCTGGTAGCGTTTTTCTAACCTTTCCTGTTTGTTCAACAGCATAAAATCTTTTAATGTTAATGTCTTTAAGCAACTTTTCATCATCAATAATACTAATATACTTTAAATGATAAAAATAATGATTCATAACATCTGAAAAAGCGTCATAATTATTCTGCGAGTAATTAGAAAGATTGCTATATGACATATAAAACGAAAAAGTCCAGATTAATATAATAATTGCGAAAAATACAACATTCTGGATAATAGATTTTTTAATATAACTATGCAAGATATCTCCAAACTTCATTCTTGAGCCCCTTTGATTTTTATATTAATATATCATTGATATATTAATTCAGTGTAAATTATAACAAAATCCCCCGCAAAAAAAATTACGGCATGGAAACAAAAAATTTAAATCTGTTCCAAAAATAGAAAATATTTTCTTTTTTATCTATTTGCAAAAATAATTTATTATTTTTAATATTCTTGGTATAATAGAAGTGGAGATGAATTTTTAGAGGGGGATAATATGATTGATACTAAATTAAAACATATAATAAATAAATATAGCTTAAGTTTTGATGAAAAAAAATTTCAAAATGTAAAAAAAATTATTCAATATTTAGGAGAATTGGACGAAGAAATACTGGAAAATATAATTCTTGAAAATTATACCATTGGAGAATCCTATTTTTTCAGAGATGAAAATCTATGGAATATATTAAAAAGAAAAATCCAGACAAAAAATAATTGGGATATTTTAAGCCTTGGTTGTTCAAGGGGAGAAGAGGTTTATACAATGTCTTTTATATTAAATGATTCTGGAATAAATTATTCCATAAAAGGTGTTGATTTATCTTATGAACGCATCCAACAGGCAATAAAAGGGGAATACAAATTCTGGAGTGTTAGATTTCTTAAAAAGGATTTAATTGAAAAATATTTTGAAAAAAAAGATAACTTTTTTTATGTAAAAAATAATTATAAAAGGGATATATCCTTTATGCAAAGAAATATAATATTGGAAGCAAAGGATAATTCGAAAACATATGACATTATATTTATTCGTCGAGTTTTAATATATTTTGAAGAATATCAAATTAGCAAAATTTTAAATGATTTAAAGTTACTATTAAAAAAAGATGGTTATTTAATTCTGGGTAAAGGGGAATTTTATCCAGAATTGTTGGAATTATTTGAACCGGAATTTTATGATGATATTGTTCTGTGGAAAAATTCAAAAAATAAAATATTAAAAAAGAATACTAAAACTTCGCTATTTAAAAATAAAATCAACTTAAAATATCCGGAAAAAAAGAATTTACAACCTTCAAAAAATAATATTGAAAAAAACATTTTAAAAGACAAAATATTAAAAACATATACTCATGTTACTTTAGAAGAAGAGCTT
Source organism: Marinitoga piezophila KA3 (assembly GCF_000255135.1). Classification (NCBI taxonomy): domain Bacteria; kingdom Thermotogati; phylum Thermotogota; class Thermotogae; order Petrotogales; family Petrotogaceae; genus Marinitoga; species Marinitoga piezophila. Next base: position 2,131,842 of record NC_016751.1, on the reverse strand, counting down.
GAAATAATTGAAGAAATGCTTAATAAAGAAAATTTCATTATGGCCTATGAAAGAATCTCACATGCTATTGAAAAATATCCTTTAAATTATCTTTTATGGAAATACAAAGGTTTTGTAGAATTAAGGCTTGGAAAAAATTTTAAAGATTCAATATCAAAAGCTATATATTTAAATCCTGACGATCCAGAATTATGGCATTTAAAAAATAGTTGAGGTGTTATAGATGGAATATTATATATGTGAAATAAAGGATATTGAAAACAGAACACGAAAAATAGCTATCGAAAATAATATCATAGGGATTTCAACATCTTTTATCCCTGAGGATACAGGAAAACAGTTTATAGGTTTTTCAGAATTTAACGGGAATTTATACCCTGTTGTAACCCTTCCGCTGGAAGAAAAGCTCGTTTTAAAAATCTTTCTAATATATGAAAAAATGGCTTTTGGCGTAACCTCAATAATAAAAAAAACAAAAATCGACAAAGTGCACATTATTTCTGAAAAAATGCTTGAATTATTCCCTGAAATGAAAATATATTCCGGATATTTTGAAGACGAAGGGGAAGATATACTTGTATTTAATATTGAAAATGCATTAAAACAGGATATGCCAGACGTAATAGTAAAAAACAGAAAAATTAAAAGAGGGACACATCAAAAATTATTACAGGATTTCTTTATTATAGATGGCAAATATGCTGTTGAAAGATACAAAATACTTAATATTTCCGGTATTGAAAAATTTGCCCCTTTTTCATTTAAAGAATTTGACGGATTTGTTGAATATAAAAATGAAATTTTCCCTGTATTGAAAACTGACGAAGAATTTAAATGGCTCGTTATAAAAAAAGGTTTTAGCCTTTTATGTAAAAATATCCAGACAACAAATGGTGAAGTTATATCAGATGAAAAGAATAAAAAGTACTTAAAAGTTGGCAAAAATATATATGAAATTCTGGAGTGATATAAATGGAAATGGATTTTTCTCAGATATATTTTGATGAAATGGAAGAACGATTAAACGAAGCTATTGAATTATTGAAAAAATATCTTGAAACTCATGATCCCATTATAATAAAGGATTTACATAGAATCTTTCATACACTAAAAGGTTCTGCTGGGCTGGTGGGATTAAATAATATACAGAGCTTTATGCATGTTCTCGAAAGTGAATTTAAAAAACGTTTAGACAATGAATTGGAAGAAGATTTTGTTGCCAGGATAATGAAGATTTCAGCTGAGATTGTAAATAAAAAAAAGGATTTAACTCCAGATGAAGTTAAATATTTTTCTTCAATTCTTGAGGGTAAAGAAGATATTGATAGTTCATCTGGAAGAGTTTCCATTGACTCAGTTCACATAGATTACTTTGAAAAAATCTTCGAAGAAATACTTAAAGCAGAAAATCTATTAATTCAGGGAAATAAAAATAGCGCTTTAAAAAATTTAAAACAACTTAGAAAATCCATACAAAAAATTATAGAAGATTCGAAGTTCATTTCTTTAAACAAAGTACTTGAAGATTTTGAAAATCTTGTTTATCAGGAAGCAGTTTTTAATAAAAAGAAAGTCCGTTTAGAACTTTTTGTGGAAGATGAAAAAATAGGAAAAAAAGACGCAAAATTTTTAAGAAATATTCTTGTACATCTTGTAAAAAACGCAATTGCACATGGCATTGAATTACCCGAGGAAAGAATTAAAAATAATAAAAAAGAATACGGAAAAATAACCATAAAAAGCTATTCAAAAGGCGAATTTTTATATATAGAGGTCACAGATGATGGTAAAGGTATAGATATAGAAAAAGTCAAAGAAAAAGCAAAAGAAAAAGGAATTACTTATGAAGATCCATACGAAATAATTTTTGAATCTGGATTTTCAACAAAAGAAACTGCTGATTTGTCTTCTGGAAGAGGTGTTGGTCTTGATTCTGTAAAAGCTTTTGTAGAATCAAGAGAAGGATTTATAAAGGTAAAAAGCACTCCTCAAAAAGGAACAACATTTATAGTTTCATTTAAAACAGAATTAACTTCAAAAAAAGTTTTAATTGTAAAAAGGCAACATGAAATCTTTGCAATTTTTTCAAATGAAATCCAGGAAGTCCTTAAAGATGCCGAAATTATTAATGACGAAAAAATAAATTACAAAGGAAAAATTATGGATTTAATAGACTTTAAAGAAGGTGATTTTAAATTTATAATCGCCGGAAGAAATAAAGCTATTGCTGTAGATGAAATAATAGGTTATTTTGAAACATTTGTACTACCATATGAAAAAGATTACATTGTTGGGTTTGCCAAAAATATATTTTCTTATCCCGTTCCAATAATTTCAATTGAAGAAGTAAACATCAATAAAAAACGCATTTCAAACAAAGAAAAAACTATTCTTGTTTTAGACGACTCCACATTAACCAGATTTGTTATTTCAAAACTAATAAGAAACGCTGGATTCAGAGTAATTGAAGCAAAATCAGGGGAAGAAGCAATAGAGAAAAAAGGATATGATGCCGCAATATTAGATGTTGAACTTCCTGGAATTTCAGGTTATGAAGTTGCCAGAATATTGAGAAATAGAAATAAAGATTTACCAATTATTATGTTAAGTACAAAAGACTCACCAGAAGATATCAAAAAAGGTCTTGATTTAGGAATAAATGCATATCTATCAAAAAGCGATGATCCAGAAAAAATCGTAATATTATTAAAAAAATTTCTGGAGGTGTAAATTATAAAAAAAATTGTAATAGGTGCATCTGCAGGCGGACCAAATACATTAAAAAAGATATTTGATATAAAAGAAGAATTAAAAATACCTGTTGTACTTGCAATGCATAATCTTTCAAGTCAGGTGGAAAACTTTAAGGACTTTATTGAAGATTTCACCAAACAAAAAGTATATATTATAAATAACATAACCTCCTTAAATGCTGGAATATACATTCCAGAAGGCGGGAAAGACATTATTTTTGTAAATGAAAATACAATTTCCGCAGTTGATTCACAGGATATCATTGCACCTTCAATAAACCATCTATTCAAGAGTTGCGAAAGCTTTGTAAATGATGACTTTTATTTTATACTCCTTGGTGGATTGGGGCAGGATGGAACAAATGGCTTAAAAGTATTGGAAAAGAAAAATGCAAATATATATATTCAAAAGCGTGCGAAATTTCCATATATGACAAATGCCGCAATGAGAAGTCTCAAAAGATACAACAAATTAGATATAGAGGGTATTAAAAATCTTATTTTAAAAATAAACAGGGGTTGATTGTATGAAAAAAGTACTGGTTCTTGACGATAGTATTTCATGGCGTATTTTCTTAAAAAAAAGTCTGGAACAATATGGGTATGATGTTGAAGTAGCTGAAAATGGACTTGAAGGAATTAATAAATTTTTTGATTTTCTTCCTGATATTATAATTTCGGATTATGTAATGCCGCAAATGAACGGAGTTCATCTTTGTAGATTTATAAGAAGCTATGCTGCATTTTCCAATGTTGGAATTATAATTCTAACAGGAGCAAATGAATCAATTAATGAATTTTGGGCAAAAAAAAGCGGCGCAAACATGTTCTTAAGAAAAGACGCTGACCCAGAAGAACTTATGAATAAAATCAAAGAGTTCATTGAAGATGGGAATTATTCAATTGAGTGGACAAGAGAATTTCATAAATTTAGAATGGAACCGTTTAGAGAGTTAGTTGATATTCTTGAAGAATCCTTAAAAATGGAAGTAATAAAATCATCGATATTAAATTTAGTAGAAAAAATGGACGATGAAGAACATATAATGAGAGAGATTTATTTAATTCTTGAAGAATTTTTTAATTTTGAAAATGCCTTTTTTATGCTAATTTCTACAAGTTTTGGAAGAATGTATTCCTTTTCAAAAGATAAAAACTACTCATGCAGTGTTTTAAAAGATTTTCTATTTTCGAATTTTAAAAAACCTACCACACCATCTGAATGGATAATAAAAGGAATGTATGATGATGCCGTTTCAAAAGTGCCTGACAATTATTCAGTTTTTAACATTGAATACAACAAAATAGAACAGGGATTAATTCTCTTTGAAAATGTAAAAAATGAACATAATATGGTATATGTTATGAATATGATATCAGAAACGCTTGGTATATTATTCAAAACATTAAACAATTTCTATGATTACAAAACAGCAGCTGAAAATGATGGTTTAACAGGATTACTCAACAAAAAGAACATACTTGACAAATTAAAAGAATTTCTCATTACATTTAGAAGAAAGAATTATCCACTATCAATAGCAATGATCGACATTGATGATTTCAAAAAAATAAATGACACTTATGGGCATGTAACAGGAGATAAAGTTCTCAAAAATATTGCAACAATAATAAATTCAGAAATGAGGGAAAATGATTTTGCCGGTAGATTTGGCGGAGAAGAATTTTTAATACTAATGCCGGGAACCTCCTGCATCGAAGCCAAAAAAGCTCTGGAACGTATATTAGAATCTGTAAGAAATTATAATTGGAAAGATTTAGGTATAAATCTTCCTGTTACATTTAGTGCAGGTGTTGCCTGTAACTATCAAAATAAAAGTGCAACAATATTTATCAATACTGCCGATAAATTATTATACAGAGCCAAGAAAAAGGGTAAAAACAGAATAATTATTGAGGAGGAATAAATATGAAACTTGAACTAAAGTATTCTTTAGCCATTTTAGGGATTTTCGCCATATTCTTTGTTGCTTTTTTCATAATTAGCTGGGATTTATTCTCAAACAACTTAAGAACAGAAATTCTGGATTCGTTTTTGTATTCATTGAAAATTGAAAGATATTCAATAAAAGACATTTCAAAAATTACAGAAGATTATTTTATAGAAGAATTCACAAAAGAAAACTCCGGATATTATTATGTAATAGATGAAAAAGGATATGCAATACTACATACCGACCCGACAAAAGTAGGAATTCATATTGTCAAAGACGCAAAACTTGATGATTTATGGAAATATATGAGAGAAAATGATGCAGGAACATATGAATATATCTTTGAAGGTGAAAAAAGATATGTATCCTTTGTAAAAATCACCTCAGAAGGAAAAACATATTATCTTGCCCATGCAATAACATATGGCGAATTATTTGCTGACTTAATAAAAACCAGATATTATATACTAAACATATTTATAATCTTCATGGTAATATTCTTTATTATTTCATATTATCTTGGAAAATGGCTAACACTGGCAATAAAAAAACAGGTAAAGAGTATAGAAGAATTCTCTGCAAATGTTGCTTCATTTATAGCTGAAAACAGTGCAGCTGCAGCTGAAATGGAATCTGTTACTAAAAACACGCAAAAAAATATAAATGAACTTGACGAATTAATTCAAAACTTTGCATCTGCAATAGAAGAAGGAAGAAGCGAATTAAATTCTATTTTGAACAATGTAAAATCATTCTTCCTGAATATTCAGGACATGACTCAAATGACAATGAAAATAGCAGATTTCATAAATAATCTTTCAGATTTAAACTATAAAATCAAAGATATATCAGAAACAGTTTCAATACTTTCAATAAACTCATCAATCGAAACAAGTAAAGAAGAAATAGACAGAGAGGGTATTTCGAGAATCGCTGATATGATAAACGAACTTGCATATGACGCTAAAAAAACATCAAGAGAATCAGAAAAAGTTTTAAAAAACATTGAGAGCAGCATAACCTCAAGCGTATTGCTTTCAGAAAAAACATTAAAAGAATTATCAAACGTTGAAAATTCCTTAGATTCTATTGATCAGGTTGTCGAAAGCTTTGTAAACAACATCGATACATTATCTTCTTTCTCAAATTCAACAAAAACATTAATAAAAGGTGTTCTTGATGGAATAAAACAAACATTTGAAGCACTCGAAGAAATAAAAAATAACATTGATGAACTTGTTAATATGGCTAAAAAAATCGAATGAAGTGGATTTCCACTTCATTCTTTTTTTTAAATAAAAAACCGATAAAAATTATCTTTTTTAAAAAATTATGGTATAATAATATTAGAATGTGAAAAATTCACAAACTAACAGAAGGAGGCGGGAATATGTTAAGTGATATTGAAATCGCAAGAAAAGCAAAATTAAAAAAAATAACTGAAATTGCTAAAGACATCAATATTAAAGAGGATTATGTTCATCAATGTGGAAATTATATTGCAAAAATTTCTCATCACTACTTAAGGGAATTAAAAGACAAAAAAGATGGAAAATTAATACTTGTTACAGCAATTAACCCAACACCTGCCGGTGAAGGGAAAACCACAACAAGTATTGGATTATCAATGGCTATAAACAAATTAGGAAAAAAGTCAATAGTAACCTTAAGAGAACCTTCATTAGGGCCTGTAATGGGAGTAAAAGGCGGTGCAGCAGGTGGAGGATATTCTCAGGTATTACCTATGGAAGATATAAATTTACATTTTACAGGAGACATCCATGCAGTAACAACTGCTCATAATCTTGTTTCTGCTGTAATTGACGCTCATATAAAATATGGAAACGATCTCGATATAGATGAAACAAGAGTATTCTGGAAAAGAGCAATGGACATGAACGATAGAGCTTTAAGGCAAATAGTTATAGCCCTTGGCGGCCATGCAAACGGAAATCCAAGAGAAGACGGATTTATAATCACTGCAGCATCAGAAATAATGGCTGTATTATGTCTTGCTGAAGATATACCAGATTTAAAAAGAAGACTTCAAAATATTGTAGTTGCAAGAACAAGAAAAGGAAAACCTGTAACAATTGGCGATTTAAAAATTGAAGGTGCTTTGGCTGCGGTATTAAAAAATGCTATAGATCCAAACCTTGTTCAAACAATTGAAAATACGCCTGCATTTATTCATGGAGGTCCATTTGCAAATATTGCACACGGAACCAATTCATTAATAGCAACAAAAATGGCTTTAAAATTAACTGATTACGTTGTTACAGAAAGTGGTTTTGGAGCAGATTTAGGTGCAGAAAAATTCCTTGACTTTGTATCTCCAACCGCAGGATTTAAACCAGACGTTATTGTTTTAGTTGCTACAGTAAGAGCATTAAAATACAACGGAGGAACAAAGGATTTCGAACAGGAAAATATGGAAGCATTAAGAAACGGAATAGAAAATCTAAGAGTTCATATAGAAAACTTAAGAAAATTTGGTATTCCTGTTGTTGTTGCATTAAACAGATTCAGCACAGATACTGATAAAGAACTGGAATTTGTTATAAAATTCGTAGAAAATCTTGGAGTGAAAATCGCATTAAATGAAGCATTTGCAAAAGGTTCTGAAGGTGCCCTTGATTTAGCAAAAAAAGTTTTAGAAGAGTCAGAAAAAGAAAGCGAATTAAAACCTATATATAACTGGCATGACCCACTTGAAGTAAAAATCATGAAACTTGCAAAAGAAATATACAGAGCTTCACATGTAGATTATGAAATGGCAGCAAGAAATAAAATTAAATTCTTCAAAAAATATGGATATGATCATTTACCTGTTATAGTCGCAAAAACACAATATTCAATTTCAGATGACCCTAAAAAACTCGGAGCTCCTTCAAATTACAACTTTACAATCCGTGATTTTGAACTCTCAGCTGGAGCAGGATTTATCGTTGCACTTGCTGGAGAAATTATGAGAATGCCCGGATTACCAAAAGTCTCAAATGCAGTAAATCTTGATGTTGACGCAGATGGAAACATAACAGGATTATTCTAATAAAAGAGGTGATTAATTATGATAATAGATATTGAACCTCTTGCTGAATCCATAAGAAATAAAATATCTGAATTTACAAAAAATCATGAAGTAACTCTGGCAAGTATTTCATGTAATCCAGATCCTGCAACAAAAGCTTATTTAAAATCACAAAAACGTCTATCAAAAAAATTCCGTATTAATTACATATCAATTGAAACAAAAAATAAAGAGGAAATGATTAAATCTTTAAAAAATCTTTCTCAGGATAATAATATTGATGGTATATTTATTGCGCAACCTTTACCATTTGATATTAAGGAAATTATAGAATATCTCAATCCTCAAAAAGATGTGGAAGGAATACACCCATATAATCTTGGTAATTTAATATATGGCAATGCTTATTTCAAACCATGTACCGCTGACTCTGTTGTAAGGATAATAAATCATTTTACCAATCCTGATGGTAAAAAAATCACAGTAATAGGACGTAGTGTAATAGTTGGAACACCAGTTTCCATTATGTTGTCTGGTCATGAAAACAACGCCACTGTTTCTATATGCCATAGTCATACAAAAAATATTGAAGAATACACAAAAAAATCTGATATCATAGTTTCCGCAGTGGGAAAACCGGCATTTATAACAAAAGACCTGGTAAACGAAAAAAGCGTTGTAATAGATGTTGGAATAAATGTTGTTAATGATGAGATCGTTGGAGATGTTGATAAAAACTTATATGATTATATTTACGTTACCGAAGTGCCTGGTGGTGTTGGCGAAATAACCTCCTTAATACTCTTAGAAAATACAATAAAAGCTTATAAATTAAAAAGAAGAGATAGCTAAAAAGCTATCTCTTCTTTTTAATTAAACCCATTAAATTCCAGCTGCTACATTAACTTTAACTGTAAACCCTTCAAACTTCCACATTCCACCAAAAGTATCTGAAGCTGATCCTATTGTAAAATTAACATCTGCAAGATGAATATTTAGCCCAAATCCTGTATTTAACGACCATACATTCTGATTCTTGCTTATATCCATCCAGAATGGAATTATCCAGAGATTTCCATCAATTGAAACTCCATAATCAAGTCCTTTTCCCATATAATACTGAAAATGTGGTGTAAAATCAAATAACATATGCGTTGTAAAGAAATAACTAATGCTCATAGGCATATCTTCTGGTGAATTTGGATATTCCATAACCAATGCATCTTCATCCTCTTTAAGCATTGTACTTCCTTCTTCTGTTTCTATATTCATATTTTCTATTGTTATAGAAGATGTTGAAGAAAGGGTATATGCATAATCTGCCTGAGCTGGTTTTAAAACAATATCATTTATTGCTATTCCCCATTTTGCCTTTCTATTATAACCATTAACATATCCTATACTCATTTTAAATCCTGCGCTTTCACTCTTAAATGTTTCCATTAAATCCTCATTTAAATCTGGGCCATAATAATCTTCAGAATCTCCTAATAGTGAAGATAAAGATTGCAAAGAACTATTTACATTTCCAACAACAGCATAATCTATCTTCATAATTCCCTTATCTGCATCTGCAGTCTGCGAAAAATCTATACTGCTTCTCATAATCATAACTGGATAAAATTTAGATAACATTATTCCGTATGAATAATTCTTATTACCAAATGAATAATAATTACTTGACTGAGCTATAATATCAACATTAAATATTCCATCTTTACCTTCTAAATCCTTAAATTCTCCATCCTCAACATTTCCCTCTGCAAGAAATTCCACTATTGCATTTGGAATAGACACATCTATATTTCCATCAATTGAATATTCTTTGGCATATGAAAAAGACCATAAATGCAACTTTAAATACAATCCTGTATCAAGATCAAGGGTTATAGGCAATGGATTTCCATCTAAATTATCATATATTTCATTTAAATCTATAACTATCTCTTCTTTAAACAAATCACCCATGGAAATAACAGGATTTGCCAAATCAAGATTTGCGTTTACTCCTATATCTATAAAGTTTCTCGTGCCAAAATCCAATAAAGCTGGATTAAATTTATAATTCCATGGTTTATTTATATTGGGATTTGCAAACAATGAAATGGAAAATATAAAAATCAAAAGTAATATATATAATTTCTTCATATTATTCACCACCTTCCATAAGGTCCATATCTACATCTGTTTTTACTTCTAACCATATTTTTATATCTACTTTTCCATTATCAAGAAAACTCTGTAAATCACCTGGATTAATTTGAACTTTCGTATCGAGATAATACGGAATTGTATTCATAATAGTTTTTATATCTTCCGATTTAATTTCAATAACATCTTCATGAGAACCGTCCTTTAATGTAAATGTTTTTTTCATTAGCTGTTTATCAAATTTATTTCTTCCTATTAAAATAACTTCCGGTGAAAGACCTGATGTATTATTATATTTTATATGTATCTTAATTGATCCATCATCTCCTAATATAGAATTAATTAAAGTATCATCGCTTTCAGAATTTTCATCTCTGCCCAAAACATCATTTTCGCCTTTTATTTCCAAAAGTGTTAATGGCTCATTTCCTAAAATAGTAAAACTCAAAGGTACTGTCATATCAATTTTAAATGAGAATTTAAAATTATTCAGAGATGTAATATTTGCAGTAATATCATTTGATTTCATTGACATTACAACATCTTTTCCTTTTAAAACTTCCAGCAAGAAATCAGTAATATCTTTTTCTATATTAGTTTTATCCAATACAACATCAACTGATTTAACCTTTTTAACATTATCAACTGTGTATGTTGCTGTTAAGGTTATTTTATTATTTGCACTAACCAGATCCTGAGGAATATTTCCAAGTATCTTTGCTGAAAAACCATCTAATTCTATATCATTTAATGTGAGTGTAGTCTCTTCAGAAATTGGAATTTCAAAATTCAAAGGATTATCCTCTGTAATTATATTTGTATTAATTGGTTTTACACTTGCATTAAGATTATAATCAAGGGAAACTGTTGCTTCAAGTGTATATTTAGATCCCATTTCCAAATAATCATCTTCATTTGAAATATCTATTGTAAGAACTTCGCCATCGTAATTTTGCGGCGATGCTTCAAAGGTAAAGTTTAATCCGTTATCAAGATTTACTTCTCCACTAAAATTAATAACTTTACTTGATTCACCACTAATTACAAATTGATCGTTAACATTTAATTCAGGAATAGCTATTTTTGAATTAATATCAACTGGTAATTTATTATCCCATTCAATTAAAATTGTTGATGGATCCGTAAAGGTTATGGAATTTAAAACCTCTTTTAATCCTGCAAAATCTACAAATTGAGACTCTGAAATATCCATACTATCAGATGATTTTATTTCCACATGTTTTATTTTTGGTTCTTTTAATTCTACGTTTGCAGTAATGTTATCTCCAAGAGATATACCTGCATCTGACTCAATAGCAATTGAAGTAATGTTTATTTCGGCACTTGGTGCTCCTAATTCCAGATCTGTCATATCTATCGTTGCAGATCCTTCTGATGTAAGTTGAAGAGGTGTGCTATTAGTCTGATATATTAAATTACCACTAATACCTGTAAATTTAGCATTTAATAATGTTATTTCTATTGTACCAGAACCAAAAATAACGCTTTTAATATCCTCTGGAATTGGGATATCCTGTTTTATTTCTTTATTTACTGTTACTCTGGAAATTTTTGGCTCTGAAAAGTTTACCTCTGCATTTAATGTGTCTGAATTGCCTGAATCAAAATCAAGTGAAATTTTATCGATTAAAACTGTTGCATCAACTGATAAATTTCCAGACATGGTAATACCTGCTAAATTTAAAGTTGCTTCTCCAGTGTCTTCCACATTAAAATATACTTTATCTGTTGTTCCATCTCCTTTGTTGTATTCAAAGGAGGCTACTATAGAAGCAATCTTTGTATCAGTAATTTTCAATTCAAAACTTCCACTCATAAATGTAACAGATTCTATTTCATCTGGCAAATCCATAGTTTGTGTATTTTCAACCTCAAAGCCTTCTATTGAATTAATTGTTATATCTGGAGTAATTGTAAATGTTGGCGAATCTTCAAAATTTACATTGGCTTTTTGACCTGATTCATTTGTATATGTTGAATCTACTGTAAATTTAAAAACTCCATTTGCATCATATGGTATAGAAACATTATCAAAATTAAGAGGTCCATTTTCTGAAACATCTTTATGCGCAATTAAAATTTCCTTTGTATCATTTGAATATGAATATACTATTGTTGCTTCATATTCTGTTGAAATATTTTGCCATGTTGAAGGGAATTGAATTCCAACGTCAAAGCTACCGCTTATTGTAACTGTGGAAAATTTTGTACTTCCAAAACCGGGATTAATTTCCTGGGTTATTGATTTTCCAGTTTCAAACTCAATACCTTCTGCTGCTTTGATTTTAGTGTCTGGAGAAAAACCATTTAAAGTTACATCTAAAGTTTTAGTACCATCGTCATTTCCATCACCATAGGTTACACTAAGAGTAAGAGTTATACTTGAAGTAAGCATTTTATCAGTTAAGTCTATATCTATCTCCTGATCAGTTGTATTTGCAGCTACCTGAACCGATCCTGTTCTGAGTTTTGTTCCATCGCTATTTTCAACTATAATTTCTATTGTTGCATCAGTAGTAATTGAATTATTTGTAGCATGAAATACCAGATTACCCTGAGAAAAATAAAGCTTCGAAAATGTATCTGAAGTTAATGTAGTATTTGCTTCTCTACTTTCATTAGAAACCACCGGAACATATAACGTAGTTGATGGCAATGATACACCTTCTGGAATAGAAATAGCTCCAATATTTGCCTGGGTAGATTCAGGAGTTGAACCAAGATCGGGAAGATTCATAGTAATTGATTGAGGATCAAAATCCATGGAAGGAACTTCAATATTTATTGGATCTATATCATCAATAGAAGGAATGGAGATTTCCTGTATTATTGAAGTACTGAAAGAATCTATTTCTTTAAACGATTCTCCTCCATCTACAACCAATCCAGTTGCATAACGTATTGCCTTTGTTCCATCTACAGTAATTATTTCAGCACCTGGAAGAACGGATTTTATTCCATCTTCAATACCAACTGTAAAATCACTAACTGCTATACTTGTAGCCGAAACTGGAACACCTAAATCCGGTTTGGCTTTTACTTTTACATTTTGCACACATGACGCTAATAGTACCAGCATTAAAATCATAATTCCAATGATAATACTCTTTTTCATAAAATCACCTCTCTTTAAAATTTCTTTTTTTATATTATATCACATTTTCATTAAGTGTTCGCTTTATAACTTTAGACTTATTATATTTTACTAAGTTCTTAATATAGCCATATTTTATGGTATAATATTATATACAGATATAATATAGTAGTTAGGGGGATAATATGTTAAAAAAATATTCCTTATTTTTCTTTTTGTTTTTATTATTTTTCACTTCAGCTTTCTCATATATTAAGTTATATGATGGCTGGGAATATAAATGGGAATCCGAAAAAGAATGGCACAAATATGAAAATCCCGGTATCCCCATTGAAAATAAGGGCGAAGAACTTTTGCTTCGTTATAAGCTTCCAGATGTGACCTTCGAGGAACCTGCTATTTATATACGCGGAATCCTGAATTTTTTTACCCTTTATATTGGTGATAAGGTAATATATAGCAATATTTCTGAAGAAAGTTATTTTAGCCCTAAAAGCATTTTTAAAATCCCTGATAACTTCCAGAACAAATATCTTCTTTTAAAGATAACTTCTAAAAAAAGGGATGTTGGTTTTTTCGGAGAATTTTTACTTGGCAACGAAAAAGAATTATTAACTCATCAAATAGTTTATGAATCGGATAGATTGATTTTAATAGCATTTAATATCTTTATTGGATTTTTGGCTTTTATTTTTGCCATTTATTTCTGGACAATGAATAAAAGCTTAAATGAAGGAAAATTATTTTTATATCTTGGAATCTTTTCTATTTCTCTTTCAACATTTATTATGGGACAAAATCAAACCTTTAAATACTTTTATGATAATCCTGTTTTCTGGGCATATTTAATGGATATTGGAAAGTATTTATCTCCAATTGGCATTCTGGGATTTTTTTATAATATATTTGACTATTCATCAAAAAAATATATTCGAATTCTCATAAAGGCTCATCTTATTATTTTTGCAGGAATTACATTAATTCAGATTTTTACAGGAATAGAACCAAATTATTATGTAAAATATGTATTATTGCTATATTTATTGATGATTATTGATATAATGCTGATGATGTACTATATGTATATTGGAATTTCCAGATTTAAAGATAGAAAAGCTTATATTTTTTCTTTTTCAATTGTTACTGTTTCTATTTTTACCATTTATGAAATTTTAGGGGATTTTAGAATAATAAAATGGGAAAGGCCTTTAATACAGTGGTCCATTTTTATATTAATAAATTCAATGATTATTATGTCCTTGAAAAATATAAAGGATTTAAACCTTGAACTTTCTGTAAAAAACAAAATTCTTGAAATATGGAACGAAGAACTTGACAAAGAAGTATCAAAACGCACAAAAGAGATTAAGATGTTACTTGATAATTCTGGTGAAGGATTTCTGGCTTTTGACGAGAATTTTATAATTGATGATACATATAGTAAAGAGTGCCTTAAGATTTTTGATGGAGATATAGGAAAGAAAAATATTCTGGATTTATTGTTTTCTGAAGATAAGGATTTTGTAAAACGTATTTTTGAAGATATTTTTGCTGAAAATGATTCTTTAAGAAAAGAAGTTTATTTTTCATTTCTTCCTGAAGAAATATTATTTAAAGAAAAGTATTATAATCTAAGATTTAAAGAAATAGATTTTGATGATAAGAAAAAGATAATGCTTGTATTAAAAGATATTACAAACGAAAAAGCACTTGAACAGGCAATTCAAACAGAACGAGAAAATTTAAATAAAATTATAACTGTTATTCAAAATTACGATGCTTTTATGTATAACTTAAAGGATTTCAAATATTTTATATCACATGGTTATATTGAGATTTTTGAATCTAAAGATTCAAAAAATGAAAAGAATTTTGAAATACACAGAGCCATTCATACATATAAAGGAGTTTTTGCTCAATTTTATCTAACTCAAATCTCATATACTCTTCATTTAATCGAAAATGAGATTATAAAGGCTATTGAAAAGAAAACATTTTCTCAAAAATACTTTGAAAAACTATTATTTGAAAAATTCAACATTTATGAAAAGTTATCCTCTGAATTAGATATTTTGAAAGAGGCTCTGGGTGAGGAATTTTTAAATGACGAGGAAAAACTTAAAATACCAAAAAGCAAGATTATAGAATTAGAAAATAAAGTATTAAAATACTTTGAAAATGAAAAGGCTAAAAAAATATTAAAGGATATACGAAAATTAAGATACAAAAAAATCGATGATTTATTAAAACCTTATTTGCAATATTCTAAAGAATTAGCAACTCGCTTAGGTAAAGTTATAAACTATCCTCAAATTATACAGGATGAAGATGTATATATCGATCCGGATAAGTATTTTGAATTTATAAAATCACTTGTTCATGTTTTTAGAAATATTATAGATCATGGTATTGAAATACCCGAATTACGTATTGAAAAAGGGAAAACTGAATATGGAAATATTACAATACGTATTTTTAAAGAAGACGGACTATTGAAAATTGATATTGAAGATGATGGAAGCGGTATTGACAAAAACCAATTAATTGCTGTTGCCAATCGAAAAAATATCCCCTATGACAAAGAGAAAATTTTTGATATAATATTCCATGAAGGTTTTTCTACAAAGGTTGAAGTTACTGAAATCTCTGGAAGAGGTATTGGGTTAAATGTTGTAAAAAAAGAGGTTGAAAAACTCAACGGAAAGGTATATGTCGAAAGTGAAATAGACAAAGGAACAATATTCCATTTTGAAATACCGGAGGAAGATATATGAGAATACTTATTGTAGATGATGCACCATTTATAAGAAATCAATTAAAAATGATATTAGAACCTTTAAACTTTGAAATTATAGAAGCTTCTGATGGTGAAGAAGCTGTTGAAAAATATAAGCAATTCAGGCCAAATATAGTTACAATGGATATTACAATGCCTAAAGAAAACGGTTTAAAGGCTCTACAAAATATTTTAGCTTTTGATCCAAAAGCTAAAGTAATTATGGTGACCTCTTTGGGGCATAGAACAAGAGTTTTAGAAGCTATTGAAAAAGGTGCAAAATATTATATTGTAAAACCTTTTTCTCCAGATAAGGTTAGAGATGCAATTTTAAAGGTATTAAATTCGTAAGCCCCGAATTATCGGGGCTTACGTTTATTTTAATATTTTTCTATTTCTTCTATCATGGCATATAATTCATTAACAACATCATGCACTAATTTTTTATCTTCACCTTCAGCCATTATCCTAATTTTATGTTCTGTTCCAGATGGTCTTACTACAAGTCTGAAATTATCAAGTTTTGAAAATTTCTCTATTGCTTCTATTAAGTTTTTATTCCTCATAACAGCTTTCTTATCTTTCACAGAAACATTTTTTAATAATTGAGGATATTCTGGAATATCTTTAATAAGTTCATCGATATTTTTGTTATAATGAAGCATTGTTTCCAGAGTTTCAAGCGCTGTTATTATCCCATCTCCTGTTGTAGCTTTATCGAGGAAAATAATATGTCCCGATTGTTCCCCACCAAGATTCGCCTTTGAAGCCAACATTTCTTCCAATACATATTTATCCCCAACTGCTGTTCTCATTAATGAAATATCATGTTTTTCAAGAAACTTTTCTAAACCTAAATTACTCATTATTGTTGCAACAACGAGATTACCTGATAATCTTCCTTTTTCTTTTAATTTTAAAGCATTTATTGCCATTAATTTATCTCCATCAATTAATTTACCATTTTTATCAATGAATAAACATCTGTCACCATCACCATCAAATAATATTCCAAGATCATATTCTTTTTCTTTTACTATTCCTGCAAGAACTTCTGGATGCGTAGAACCACATTTTTCATTGATATTTAAACCGTCAGGTTCATTAAAATACAAATCATAATCAATATTAAATGCACCAAAAATCTTATCTATTACCGCACCTGTTGCACCATTTCCAACATCAACAGCAATTTTATAATTTAAATTATTTATTTCAAATAAAGATACTATATATCCTGTATATTTGTCCTTTAAATGCGATGACGTCATCTTCCCTATTTCGCCATATGGAACATAGTCAGGATGTTTTTCAAGAATAATATTTTCTATATCCACTTCATCTTCATCTGATATTTTAAATCCTTCTGCAAGAACCTTTATTCCATTATAATTTGCAGGATTATGTGACGCTGAAATCATAACTCCCAGACTTTTCTCGCTTTTGGTTAAATATGCCAAAGCCGGTGTTGTTATAACACCACAAAATTCAACATTTAAACCGGCAGATAATGCTCCAGCGGCTAAAGCTGCTTCAAACATTTCTCCTGAATTTCGTGTATCTCTTCCAATTAATAATTTTTCATATTTACCTGCATACATTCTTCCCAATGCATTTCCCACTTTATATGTTAAATCTACAGTTAACTCTTCATTTACCAAACCTCTAATACCATCAGTTCCAAATAATCTTTTCATAATCCACCTCCACATAATTTATATATATAATTATATCATATATTTATATTGACAAAGAAAATTTAATGTAGTAATATAATATTATATGAAATTTTTTTCAAGGGGGTATTTTAATGAGCGCATTAGAAGATTTAAAAAAACGATTAAGATTAATATCGAGGTATAACACAGCCGCTGCATTGCTTGAATGGGATTTTGAAACTATGATGCCAGAAAAAGCTGCTGAAGAAAGAGCTGAGGTAATTGGTGAAATTTCAGGTCATGCTTTTGAAATGTCTGTTTCTGATGAAACATGGAATCTTGTTTTAAATGCAGAGAAAGAACTTTTAGAAAGCGAAGTTGATAAAGCTATAGTCAGAGTTGCAAAAAAGGAACTTGAAAAGTCTAAAAAAATTCCTCCAGAACTATACAAAGAATTAAGTATTGAAACCTCAAAAGCTCAGGCTGCATGGGAAAAGGCAAAAACAAATAATGATTTCTCTATTTTCCAACCACATCTGGAAAAAATTGTTGAATTGACAAAACAAATTGCCGATAAATTAGGATATGAAGAAAATAGATACGATGCCTTATTGGATATGTATGAACCAGGACTTAAAACATCAGAACTTAAAAAGATTATTGAACCTTTAAGGGATTTTCTGGTAAATTATCTCGCTAAACTCGAAAAAGGCGAAAAACCAGATAATGAAATTTTAAAGCAATTTTTTCCTGTTGAAAAACAGAAAGAACTATCTATACGTGCTTTAAACTTAATGAATTATGACTTTAAAGCAGGAAGAATGGACGTGGCAATGCACCCATTTACAACAACAATAGGATTAAATGATGTAAGAATCACAACAAGATACAACGAACACGATTTAAATGATTCATTATATAGTACAATTCATGAAGGAGGACACGCATTATACGAACAGGGAATCCCTGCAGAATTTTCAGGATTACCTATTGGTGATGGTGCTTCAATGGGAATTCATGAAAGTCAATCAAGATTCTGGGAAAATATTGTAGGAAGAAGCCCGGAATTCTGGGAATATTTTTATAACGATCTTGTTGATGTATTTCCAGAATTAAAGAAATATACACCTGAAGATATTTTCAGAGCAACAAATTACGTTGAAAGATCATTAATAAGAACAGAAGCCGATGAAGTTACATATAATCTTCACATTATGTTGCGTTTTGAAATTGAGGAAGCTTTAATAAATGATAAGATTAAAGTAGCGGATTTACCAAAAATATGGAATGAAAAAATGGAAAAATATCTTGGCGTTGTTCCTGAAAAGGATAGCGAAGGGGTTTTACAGGATGTTCATTGGGCACATGGCTCTTTTGGATACTTCCCTTCATATATGTTAGGAAACCTTTATTCAGCACAATTATTATATACAATGAAAAAAGATATTCCAGATTATAATGAAGCTATTAGAAAAGGAGATTTTAAACCTCTTCTTAAATGGTTAAGAGATAAAATACATTCAAAAGGAAAGATGTATGAACCAGGAGAATTAATAAAAATGGCAACTGGGGAAGAATTAAATCCAGAATATTTCATGAAATATATAGAAGAAAAATTTAATAAAGTTTATAAAATCTAAAATAAAAAGGGCTGTTAAATTTAACAGCCCTTAATTTTATTATTTTGCAAATGCTCCTAATATCCATGAACCCTGTGATTGCATTTGAGATACAGATTGCTCCATAGCTGAGAATTTCTGCCAGTAATATGCTTCTTTTCTTTGAAGTTGATCTACAAGCGAAACCATTCTTTTTGCTATATCTCTCATTTCAAGTCCAATAGTGCCTGTGGTTCCAGAAATTTGATCTATAGTTCCACCAAACTTTGTTGTATCCCATACATAATCCTTAAACTGTATTGCTATCCCTTTATTATTATCATCTTCATATGCAAACAATTTCCATACTTCTTCTGCATTATCCTGTATAGCAGCCTTTAATTTATCCTCATCAATTGAAAGAACACCTTTCATTGTATTTTCATACGTCCCACCAGCATCACCAGAAGATATTCCTATATCATATAAAGAACTATATTTTCCTTTTACATCAGAAGTCCAATCAACAACTCCATATGCAATATCTCTTAATTTATAAAAGATATCTCTTAGATTTTGATCATCTTTTAAAACACCTTTCATTTTATCTTCTTCGCTTAATTCTTTCCCTCTTTCTGGTTTTACTGGCTCTTCATTTAATTTTTCATATACATAACCAATTACTTCATTGTATTTATCTACAAATTCTTTTATTTTATCATATGTAGCATCTGCATCCTGTGTAACCTGAACATTTACCCAATCTGTAGATGTTGATTTCAAATCAATGGTAACATTATTATATTCAACTGTATTACCCCATGTTGTTTTTGTAAGATCAGCTACACCATCGCCATCTATATCTATTTCAACATTTGCAGCAGTACCAGGAGTTACTTTTCCCATATAATTTCCTGTTGCATCTACCCAGGACAAATCATCTAAAACATTAGTTTTATTATTTCCATCTGCATCTCCATCCTCTATTGTAATAGACTGTGGACCGCCTTCTTTATTTCTTATCATTAATTTATCTTCATTCTCATCATACCATGCAATAACCCCTGCATTTGAAGCATTTATTCTTGAAATTAAACTTCCTATTGTATCATCTGCACTTACTGTAATTTCTGTTCCGTTTATTCTGATTATTCCAGAAGTTACATCAGAACTTATATCTGACAATGTTGTTCCGGTATTTACTGCACCTGCATGTACAGTACTTTCAATATAACCAGCACTTCCACCACTGCCAGCAACATAATCAGCACCCTCAAGATTGAATACTTCTGTAAAATTACTTGTATCAGAAGCATCGCCCAATAAAATATTTGCAACGGAACCTTCCTGTCCGGCCTTTTCATGTATTTTTAATTTCCCATCAACTAATTCAGCTGTAAAATATGTGGAATTTGAATCGATTTTATTTATTATATCCTGTATTGTATCTGTACCTGCAAAATCAATATTTACTGTTTCAAGTGTATTACCATTTGAATCTAAAGCTTTTAATGTAAATGTCCCTGCTACCGGTGTTGTCCTTCCAGTTAATTTATAATATTGCGTATTTAAATCAGGTACATCACCTAAAGTATTATCCGGAGTTAAAATTGTTGATGAGGATAATGAATTAACCTTAACTTTGAAACTTGAATTTGTGGCTGAAGTTGCAGCTGTGGCACTTAATACATTTTCATCACTTACACTTACACTTTTTGGAATAAGTTTGCTCTTTAATTTAAAAGTTGCAAGGAAATCCCAGAAGTCACTTAATTTTTCATCTAATTCCTTCCACGCCTTTTGCTTTAATTTTAAATTTTCATAATCATTTTGAAGCCTTTCTAACGGCTTTCTTTCAACTTCCATTAATTTATCTATCATACTTGCTGTATCAAGACCACTGGCAACACCGCCAAATTGAAATGATCCAAGATAACTATTTTCACTCATTTAAATCACCTCCGCGCTTTAAGCACGTTCATCTAATAATATTCCCTCCAACTTATCAAGCATTTCTGCAATTTTTACTGCAGTTTCCGGAGGAATCTGTCTTATAACCTTTTTGGAATCTTTATCTATTATTTTAACTATAACCATATCAACATCATTGTTTACTTCAAATTTTACTTCACCTTTAAAGATTTCTCTTAATTTATTTAACTTTTCTTCTATCATTTTTGATAAAACTTCCGGATCCTTAATTTCATTGTTCTTCTGTTGATTCTGATTACTCTGTACTCTTTGATGCTCTTCACCAATGTTATTATTGTTTTTCGATAATCTTCTGCTATTTTCGGCATCTCTTGTTATTGAATCTATAAAACTTCCAAAGTCCCCACTTATTCTGTTTAAGTCTCCCATAAAAACACCCCCACAGAGATTGAATATTTCTTCCCTACCATTTCTATTATCGGCTATTTTTATAATAACATAAGTTATTTTATTAATATTTTGTAATAAAATAGTTAATTGTATCTTGCAGAATAAAATCTTCAACAAAAACTCCAAGGGATACAAATGGTTTGTTAGTACCGTGAAAATCACTTCCAGCAGTTATTAAAAGCCCCAATTTTCTTGCTAAATCAATTAGAAAATTAGTATATTCTGGATCACTGGAATAATGAAATGCCTCTACTCCATCCAATCCATAATCTTTTAATTCATTTAAAAGCGTCTCAACCTGTATTTTTGATAATCTAAGTTTTCTTGGATGAGCTAAAACTGCAATTCCACCTGCTTTTTTTATAGCCTTTATGGTTTTTTTGGGAGAAAATTTAAATCGTTCAACATAGCATTTTTTTCCTCTTGTGAGATATGTATTAATTATCTGACTTACCGATGTTCCATAGCCTTTTTTTAATAGCATGCGTGCAATATGGGGACGACCTATTGTATGAAGAGAAACTCCTTCAAGATCTTCAATATCAATATTAAAACCTTCTTCTTTCAGCAGTTCTATCATTAACCTGTTTCTTTCTATTCTTTTTTCAAATATTGTGTTTAGTATATTTAACAAATAATCATTATTTATATCTATATTGTATCCAAGAATATCCATTAATGTAGGAAATTCTGCATTTATTTCAACACCTGGTATATAATTGAGATTGAGTTGCTTTGAATACTCAATTGCTTCCGGTTGAGCGTTTATTGTATCGTGATCAGTAATGGAAAAATATTTTAATCCAAGATTTTTGGCTTTTTTTATTAAAGATTTTGGAGAACATGTACCATCAGAATATGTGCTATGACAGTGTAGATCCAGTAACATCGCTAATCTCCTCTCGATATAACAACTTTATTTTTTCCAGTATTCTTAGCCTTATACAATGCATCATCTGCATTTTTTATAAGATGTTTTGCTTTTGGTTCTTTCATTATGTTTTCTATAGATGAAACTCCAAAACTGCATGTAATATCAAGACCTGTTACATCTAATAAATCTCTATTTACCTCTATTCTTAATCTTTCTGCTATTTTTCCGGCTGCATTTAAACTGGTATTTGGAAGAATAACTATAAACTCTTCTCCACCATATCTACATACTATATCAAAGTCCCTTAAATTATTTTTCAGACTTCTTACAAGTTCTATTAATACTTCATCACCTTTTTGATGCCCGTATGTATCGTTTATTCTTTTGAAATTATCAATATCAAGCATTATGATGGAGAATGTAAATTTGTATCTTTCATTTAATCCTATTAATTCATTTAATTTATTTTCAAGATATCTTCTTGAAAATGCAGATGTTAATGGATCAACTATACTGTTTTCATAATGTACTATTTTATCAAGTATAGAAGTTAACAATTGCTCAATTATAATTAATGAATCAAGTATATAATTAGCTTCACTTTTTTCTAATTCTATATTTTTATTGGCAAAATATATATAATAGGTAAAATCTTTATATTCAGCTTTAAATGAGACAGTCAATGGATTTAATAAAAATATATCGTTTTTATACATAACAGGTTCTCTTGCATTAAATGCATATTCAACGTCATATAAATCTGTTTTTAATTTTAAAAATACAGTATCTACAGGAAAATTATTCTTTAAAAAGTTCCCTATTTTATTTATTACGTATTTCGGAGAATTTGATTTTAACAGATTTAAAGAGAGTTCATTTATTTTTTCATAGAAGTTAATTTTATTCTGTAATTTTTCAAATATTTTTCTGTTAGTTTCATCTTCAATTTCAATATCTGAAAAATCAAAGGCAAAACTTGGCATATTAAATTTATTCGTTAAATAATCATTTATTTTATCAAACTTGTTTTTCATAAAGAACATTTCATAGTTCATTTGAGCTGTTCTTAAATATTTCAATGACTTGAGTTTTTTTCTTTTTATATCGTAAAAATATCCCAGACCTTCATAAATTAATGTTAAGGATAATTTTTTCTCTTTTAACTCTTCTTCAAGAGATAATGCCCATTTTTCAAATTCATCTGCAAATGAATAATGCGCAATCTTAGGAGCAAGTATATTTATTAATTCTTCTTTTAAATACAAAAATGGATTATTTTTGAAGAATAGCCAGTGTTTATATACTTTTTCTTCTTCATCTTCTTTTAGAAGATAATAAAAATGCCTATAAAAATCATCTTTTTCAATAAACTCCATTAATTTCTCATCTTTTAATGTATCAAAATCATGTTCATAAAAAGCCTTTAAGATTATTATATTATTAATAACGTTTTCTATTCTTTCTTTTAAATAATAATTTTTATTTAAAACATTCAATGATTTAATAAGTGTATTTAAATTTGAAAAATCTATTCCATATAAATAATATATATTTTTTAATTCATATATTGAAATAAGATTTTCATAATCATTGTTTATTCTTGAATATTCTTCCGCTTTATTAATTAAATAAAAGAAGTCTTTTACATTTCCTTTGTATAATTCGGTATTTGCAATACTTACCAATGTTCTATTATAACTTGAAAAATCCCCTATACTTTTTGAGATTTCAAGCACCTTTTTAAAATAATATTCATTTAAAGGTGAATTTAATACTTCATATAACGAAGCCATATTGCTATATAAAACCTGCAATAATCTATTATATTTAATTTCCTTAGCTATTCTCAATGCATCGTTGAAATAATTTAACGCCAGATCAGGTAAATCTTTCTGCATTTTTAACGCAAGTATATTTAATAATAATCCTTTTAATGTCTGAAATTTCCTTAAATTATGATGTTTTGAAAACACATAGCTTTCAAGATATAAATAATAATCATAAATTTCTTCTCTTTTTAGCTCATCAAATTTAAAATAAAAATAGAAATAAGTATATAGCGCTTTTTTATAATCCGCTATACCTTTTTTGTTAATTAAAAATTCAAAGTGTTCCTTTGCAACATCAGGATTTTTAAACTTAAAGAATATTATATATATATAATTATAAACCTTCGAATTTTTTAATTTGTCAAGATAAACTTCGAGTTCTTGAGAATACTCATTTAAAAAGAATTTCTTTGTTAAATAAAGGGCTATAGCTGAATTTGGTATATCTTCCACTAAATCTTTTAAGCGTTCAAACCATATCTCTATTAAATTTAAATCTTCCCAGTTAAAAATCTTCTTTTTCATTTCTTTTATTATAAGAGCTGCTGCATTCTTATTTTTTCCCATACTAACAAGATGGAATATCTTCTTATCTATGTCCTTTGTTTTACACAACAAATATCCATGTACATTCTCTATTTCTTCCTGAGAAAGCATTTGATGCAATCGTTCTTGATATACCAGATTAAAGAATTTATAATTTTTCCCTTCTACGAGAATAATTCCTTTTTCTATTGCAAAATCTATTACTTCTTTAAAATCTTTGTTCAGAAAATCAGAAAGAGTTTTTAATTCTTCGCTATTAAACATAAATCCCAGAGTAGAAATATATTTTAAGCAATTTATATATTTTTCGGGAATATGTTTTATCTGTTCGAGAATAAAATCATATATCTTCCTGTTTTTTATCTTTTCTATATTAAATACCCATTTTTCATTTTTATATTCCAGAATATTCTGTTCATAAAAGTTTTTTATTATATGGAACATATTCCCCGGTAATCCACGAGAATATGAATATACAATTTCCACAAAATCAGGATTTTCTTTTATAAATTCACTTGATAATATTGTTTTCAAAAATATAGTTGCAATTTCCTTTGAAAACGGTTTAATTTCTAAATATTTTATCTTGTCGTTATCAAAATCAAACTTTTCATGAGAAATTATAAATATAGAAAATGGGAAATCAAATTCTTTTAATATCAAGGTTTTTATAAAATTTTTAAATGTTGTGGATGTACTCTGATAATCATCTATTAATATTATCAGTTTAAAGTCTTCATTCTTACCTTTTAAAGCCTTAAGAAACTCTATAAAATGAAATATATTCATAGAATTTGTCATTGTTTCCGGTAAACCAGGAACAATATCCTTAAAGTTTTTAGCATATATAACTTCATACCCCAATTCTTTGAATTTTGGGGTCAGAAAATTTATAAGTTGTGTTTTTCCAACACGCTGTTTTCCATAGATATAAAAATGTGTATTTCCTTTTAAATTTTCAAGGATAAAATTTCTTTCTTCAACTCTATCCAGAAAATGTGGTATCTTTAATGGATGTATTTTTTTTGAAATATAATAATTAGATAATATAATATAAAAATCATGAACACATTCAAATTTATATTCTTTTATTTCCTTGATAAAGTCTTTAACTGTTTTATTTTTAGATTCCAGAAGATTATATATCTCAAGTGTAGCTTTTTTTAAAATGTCAATTACACCTGCTTCTGCATCTAATTCACTTGTTATAATATATTCATTTTCTTCTTCTGTTTCAAAAAAAGGTAAAATTATTGAGACATTTCCCAATTCATCTATAAATATATCTTCCAGATATATATAATCAACATACCATTTTGTTGCATGAGTAATTCGATCAAATAAATCGTATAATGTATATAAAACCTCAAAAAATTCATTTTCTGTTAGTTTTTTTCTTGTTATTGAAACTTCATTCCAGTAATTAAAATAAATCTCATATGTTCCATTTGTATTTTCTATTTTAACAGGCAGGTCAACACCAAAGTCTTTTAAGGAATATATATCATTATATATCTGATAATATAAAGTATTATCAAAATTATCGCTACTTGTTTTTCTAACGCGATATGTCTTATTTTCTATTATTTTTAAATAATCAATTCCAAAAGCATTTTTATTCAAATAAGTGGTAAGTTCATCCATAATATAATCACCTCAAAAGGTTAAAAAAAGGTTATTTTTTCTATTTCATCTATTAAGTCATACATAAAATCAAAATTAAATCTTTTTAATTCCTTTTTAATACTGAAAAATGCTTCTCTAAATAGATTCTGTGAGTTTCCTGTTTTTATTTCTATTGCACTTTCAAGAAATGCATTAAATAGATCTGCAGCTCTAACATATCTTCCATATTCCTTTTCAAATGGCATAATCATATAATCTTTTAGATTTTTAAATAACTCTTCTGTATCCTTTTCTTTCTTTAACCATTCTTCTATCATTTCATTTTCCACATCTGTAATTATTTCTTCAAGACCTTCTACTTTTTTCTTTGTAGGAGTTATAACATCTCCTGTAAACGCTTCTGGAAAATCATGCAAAATAGATGCAATTATTATTTCATTAAGCAGATTTTCATCTTTCTGATTATCAAGATAATAAAATACAATCGCAGTGGAAACAACCATAAATGTATGCGCAGAAACAGAACTTCTTACATTTCTATGATTTTTGTTCCATCTATACATAGTTGTCATTCGAGTTGATGTCGTTAAAACATAACTGAGTATATTTTCAAGTTCATCAATATATTCAAGGTTTCTTAATTCTTTTATTTTGTTTTCTGTTTCCGTTTTGGGTTCACTAAAATATTCAGGAAACACTCTATAATTCACTTCAATTTCTTTCAATGCAACCATTAAATCTATAAAACTTGAATACTTTTCAAATTTTTCATCATATTCTGATTTAAAAATATCAACCACAATGCCTTCTTTTAGTTCTTTATAACTTTTATCGAGTACTTTATCCCAGATACTTTTATCTTTTTTTAATATTCTTTTCTTTGTATCCAGCGAAACATCGGAGAGTATTATCTTCGGCAATTCCTTATAAAGTTTTGCCTTGATATTTTTTGATATGGATAATTTATACCCATGATTTTGATTTAAGTATTCAAGAGCAATTAATTCAAGCAACAAACTGTGAAAAACATTATCTGCCTCTGTAAATCTCACCAATGCCGGTCTATTATTCCACCTATATATAGTGAATAAATTAGTTAAATCAAATAAACTTTTACCTATTCCCATACTATCACCCACATATATAAGATATTAAATCAAATATTAATATTTCCTGTTTTTCCCCAAGCTTTGCTTTTCTATCCATCTCTTCAAGTTTTATAATGATATCCATAATATCTTTTTTTGTATACAATACGCTATGATTGGCATAAAACTGTGTTTCATTCTTAAACTTTACTCCTAAAAACTTTTTTACGCGCATTTTATTTACACCGGAAATTTGTGATATTTTTTGCACTTCAGGCCAGCTAAATCTTTTTTTAGGCTCTATATTTATTATAACACGATAAAGGTCAAAAAAGTATCTAAAAATATAACTTATAAAAGAAACTATATTAAAATCATGCATCTGTGAAAAATTTTTAGCCATATTTATAACTTCATCACATCTTTTTGTGGATAACATATAAGCAAACTCTTCAAAATTAACATTTACAGCTGCAAATCCTATTTCATTTATAGCTTCTTTCGTTATTATACCTTCAGAATAAATAGATATTTTTTTCATTTCTTCATATAAAATAGTATCTGTATATCCATAAATATCCAGAATGTATTTTATTGTTTCATCATTTTCAAATTTACACTTTAAGTCTTCTGCAAGTTCTTTTATAAATTCAATCCATTTATCTTCTTCCCAGGGTTTTGGTAAATTGCATTCTTTTTTTTCTTCAACTTCCACCTTAACTTTTGATGATGCTGTAATAATAATATTTTCTATACTTTCAGAAGATACCTGAGATAATAATTTTGTAATTTCAGTAAATTCTTTTTTCTTAAATTTATCTATATTATTTATAATTAATACTTTTTTTCCACCGAAAAGGGAATTTGAAAATAAATTATGTTTTAAAATTTCTACTGCATCCTGCACAGAATTATCTATTTTTACCACTTCTGCATCTTCTATCAAATAATTTTTTATCTCAATACTCTTTTTTATTTCCGAATCTCCATATATTAAAATTCTTCTCATTGTTTTTCATCTCCTAAATATAAAATTACTATATCTGTATCTTCAATTTTTTTTGCTTCTTTTGGATATTGCGAAATAATATATCTACCATTACCTTTTATAACTATCTTCCTACTGTCAACACCTATTGTTTCCAATTCAAATAAAGCTTCATAAAGAGACTTATTAACAAGGTTTGGAATATACCCTTCAACAATCTCAGGTTTATTATTATATTTGAAATTTTCAAGCCTATAAAAAATATTTGTAGCAATAGGAGCTGCAACTTCACCACCATAATACTCGTGTTTTGGATCATCAACAATAGAAACAATTGTATATTTGGGTTTTGATGCTGGATAAAACCCTACAAATAATGAATAATATTTTTCCGAGTATCCTTTTCCCGCTTCAGCTTTCTGTGCGGTTCCTGTCTTTCCGGCGATTAAAACTCCGGGTTTATATGCTTTTCTTGCAGTTCCTTTTACCATTGTATATCTCAACCAATCTTTCATCAAATCCGCCGTTTCAGGTGAAAATATTTGTATATCTTTTCCTTTTTTATTTTCAAGAAAGGTTGGCTTAATATATTTTCCTTCATTGGCAAGTATATTAAATATAGAAACAAGCTGTATTGGAGTTACACCTATTCCCTGCCCAATAGCTATCTGATATGGTGTAATTTTATACCATTTATCCGGCGGCATAAAAACCCCGGAAATCTCTTTTGAAAATTCAACCCCTGTTTTTTCACCCAATCCCATTCTTTTGAGTTTATCATATAACCATTCTTCTGAATAATTCTCAAGTATTTTCTTCATTACCATTGTAACTGCTACATTGGAAGAATAAGCAATTGCATCCTTTACATCAACGCTATTAAAATAATGACCTTCAACTTCAGAAATAGTAAAATTTACATCAGGAACAGGTTTTATTCTCGGCTTTAAATTAAATTTTTGATATGGAGATATAATATTTTCTTCAAGAGCTATTGAATAAATTATTGGTTTCATTGTAGAACCGGGTTCAACATAACCCATAAATGCCATATTATAAGGATAATTAGAAGCAACCGCTCTTATTTTCCCTGTTTTAGTCTCCATTATAATTACAGTTCCACCAACTGCATCCTGTTCTTTTATTGTTTTGGATAATTCTTCATAGGCTATCCTTTGCATTTTTAAATCTATTGTCAATTTAATTTCAGATTTATTTATCATATTATTATTTTTCAAATATGGCTCTATTCCATATTCTGTTTTATTTATTTCACCAATATTCTTTCTCATGCCATATGAAGTATTATATATTCGCTGATACGTCTTATAAATCCTTGAATATTTTAATATTTCAGCTGGAATATATGTTTTTACTTCCAGCATGTCTTCATATTGTCCAAGATCAACAAAATCTCGCTGTAAATCCTTTTCAGAAACATATCTTGAAAGAAGCATCTTCATTTTATCCATTTTTCCTCTTTTTCTAATAGTTTTTAAATCAAGCCACACTTCATAAATAGGTTTATCAATAGCAATAATGCGACCTTTACTATCCAGTAAGGTCGCTGTTTTTTTATTTTTTTCATTAATTACATATGAGCTTTTTGAATTTTCAACATTTAAAAACAAAACATAGGAAATTATAAAAACATACAGAATTATTATAACAAGAAAGGTTAATCGTATACGTGCCACAAGGTTATTCATCCTCCATTACAACAAGAGCCTGTTTATATATTTCTAACTCTGTAGAAACAGTTTGTATCTTGTTTTGATAATCAAGAATCCTTTGATTTAACGCATAAACGTTATTTTTAAGATTTTGAATTTTATTTCCAAAATTCAATGTAGTTGATACAAATAATACAGCCACAATTAATAAAGCTGAAAATGTAACAAAAGCTATAGATATATCCTTTGCCTGCTGTAACGTTCTTTCATTAACAGTTGAAAGATATTTAATTCTCTTTTCCATAAGCTATGGCCCCCTTTCAAATCCTTTCGGCCACCCTCAGTCGAGCACTCCTTGCTCTTGGGTTTTCATTCACCTCTTCTTCAGAAGGTAATATCGGCTTTTTTGTGACTAACTTTAATTTTTCATTATTTCTAAAGAAATTTTTTATTATTTTATCTTCCAATGAATGGAATGATATAACGCAAATTCGACCACCTGGATTAAGAAAATCAGGAAATTTTTCAAGTGCTGTTCTGATATTATCAAATTCCTTATTTGTTTCAATTCTGATTGCCTGAAATGTTTTAGTTGCAAAATGCCTTCTTTTATTATAAACAATCTTTGCTGGCAAAGCCTTTCTAATTGCTTCTACAAGCTCAAAAGTTGTGTTTATTGGTCTCGAATTAACAATGCTTCTGGCAATTCTTCGTGCAAACTTAAATTCTTCCCCATACTCAAAAATTATTTTCGAAAGCTGTTCTTCAGGATATTCATTTACAACATTCCATGCATTAAAATCAGAGTCAGGATCCATTCTCATATCAAGCGGTTCATCTTTTCTAAATGTAAAACCCCGATTTTCACCTTTTAACTGAAACGTTGAAACGCCTAAATCCATTAAAAAACCATCAACCTTTGGAATTCCCAATCCATGAAGAACAATATCAATATCTCTATAAGAAGCTTTAAAAAATTCTATATCATCAGTAATTTCTTTGAGACGAGTTTCAGCTATTTCAAGAACTTCATAATCCACATCAACACCTATTATTTTTGCTTTTCCATTAGTTTTTTCATAAATAGCTTTAATATGTCCTCCTTCACCTGCTGTACAGTCTACATATATACCATCGTCTTTAGTTACTAAAAACTTTAGTACTTCTTCCACCATTACACTTTTATGATAATCTTCATATTTTCTCATCTCTTCTCTCCCTTTCAAATCCTTTTATGCTCAAAAAGCTATAGTATACTTGATTATAACGTAAAATCGAAATAAAGTCAATTATATAACATCGAAAAATCAAAGTTTGTTCTTATTATAATAAAAGTCAATTATTTGCGTTTATTTCAGAATTATCATTAATTATCTCATTATTTCTTTATGTAATAACAGATATTACCGCTTTTTTCATTTATATTAATTGATATAATTTTTATATAAAAATTTAATTATAGGAGGGTTTTTATGAGAAAAAAAGCATTTTTAATCATTTCATTACTTATCTCTGTTTTTATTTTTGCTACATTTCCTTCTTATTCTCAGGGAAAAAGTGCTGAAGACTTCAATGCAAAAACAGTATTAATTATCCATTATCATCGTTTTGATAATAATTACAACGGATGGAATTTATGGATATGGCCACATAAACCACAATCACTTGAGGGACACGCCTATCAATTTACAGGAAAAGATGATTTTGGTCCATATGCAATTATAACTTTTGATGAAAAATATACAGAACTTGGATATATCATAAGATTAAATGAATGGCAGGCAAAAGATGTTGCAAAA
>NC_016748.1 GCF_000255135.1 Marinitoga piezophila KA3 | reverse complement strand
AAATTATTTATCATTGTGGTGAAGCTAATGTACCAATTAACCACATGACGCCTAATACACCCAATATCAATCCCCAATTTATGTTACTTTTCTGTTCTTTTAATAAAAGAGTTCCGTCTAAATTATATTTTTCATTGTCGAATTCATATGTTATAAAAAAATATCGTTCTGAAGGTGTTTTATTTATCGAAATTTTCTTCCATCCATTGTAATAATATATATGGGATTTAGGAATAATCACATCGTCTATACTTCCGTTGGGAGGTATTACTGAAGGAACTTGTGGTCGATCCATATTTATATATTTTACTCCAGAATGAATAACACCAGAGGCTTCACCTTTATTATCGGTAAAAAGCACTTCATCCCATAAAATTTTAACAGGTTTATCCGTTTTATTCTCGATTTTAATACCTATGGTTTTAATAACAAAATCAATAGTTTTAATATTAAAGGTTACTTTAATATGCTGATTTTCAAACACCGGATTTCCAATAGTGATATTACCAAAAAAAACTGTTGCAAATAATAACAATGCAATGAGTAACAAACCTTTCTTCATACCAATCTCACCCCCATCTATAAAATATTAAACCTTTTATTCTAATACTTTTTTATTTTACGATATTATATCAAAATATTAAGTGGTTTCAAAATGAGTTATTCTCTTTATCCGTATGATTTTATCTCCCATATAGCATTACTCTAAGCGATTTTTTTTGAATGCATCTATCTTTTAGAATGATGCTTTCCTTTCATTTAGAGCTCCTATATCATATTTATACCTTCTATTAAATAGTAAGTATCATTCTATTTGAGTTATCCTTTCTTCTTAAATGCATCTAGCATAATGATTTATGGTCTAAATCTGAATTATTGAATAAAAAGTATACTATTTAGTGGTATATCATTCAGTGTATACCATTTAATTGGATAGCAGAACAGAGAAATTATTTTCTTTTAAAATATTCAAATAAAATCATATTAATCAACTGATTAGCTGATACATTATTTCTCTTAGCTTCTTTTATGATTTTCTCTTTAAGATTATTTAATATCCTCACACTATATAGCTTTTTCTCACCTGTATTATAAGTGGTTATAAACTCACTGGAAAGTGATAAATCTTTCTTAGCAGATTCAATTTTCTTAGCATCTTTTACTAGTTTCTCCAGCTCTTCAATTCTCTTTTCAAGCTCTTCAATTCTCTTTATAATTCCTGGACTTTCACTTTCTTGAATATCTTTTGCTATAATTGGCTTTGAATCATTCTTCCTAAGCTTTCCTAATACTTTCTTTTTCTTTGCTTCTTCAACCAAATTTTTTGGATCCTCTCCAGTAATTCTTTTATAATATCGCGGAATATCATTTCTGGTCAATCCAAGTTTTTTTTCTGTTGCTGACATGGAATATCCAGAGAGTAAATATTGGCGAATTTCATCCTTTAATAATTCAACTTCTTTTACGCCCACCTGAGACCGCCCCCAAATCATTTTATAATCACTATTATACATATTCATGTAATACAAATATATATCACACTGTATATCAGTAATACACCTATATCACATCTTGTATTATATTCTGTATCATACATTGTATCATATCTTGTATATCATAAAACCATAAAACTATTTTATAAAAAGGATTTTATAGCTGTTGACTAAATTTAAACAGTCGAGTATACAGATCTAAAAATTTATATAAAATACACACATACGCACACTTAAAAAAAGGAAATCTTACTTCATGATATACAACTGTATCATACTTTGTATATCAACATGTATCATATACTGTATCACACTTTATATTACATCAATTTCTATAATCATTTAGTTATGCAACTTTTAACCATTCTCTTAATATAATTGTAAAATGATATAGGCTTTATAAGGTGCTTTATTTTACAGCTATGGCTAATTAATCATAAAATATTTTTTTATAGCCTTAAATCGTCTTATTTTATACTCATCAAATATTGATTATAAAAGGATTTTAGACGTTTCTATAACTGGTTTAATAACTGGTTCATTCTATAATCCAGTTTATTTCTTTACAGCTATATTAATAGCAAAACGACATAATGTCGCTTAGCATTTCATATATTTGAAATATTATAGCAGCTAGAAAGGAAGAGGAGGGGAACGCCTCTTCCTTTTCTTCATCTCCGTTCATAAAAATTTCTTTATAAACTTCTTCTAACAAATTCAAATCTCTCACAATTTTCAA
The DNA here is from genome assembly GCF_000255135.1 of Marinitoga piezophila KA3. Taxonomy (NCBI): domain Bacteria; kingdom Thermotogati; phylum Thermotogota; class Thermotogae; order Petrotogales; family Petrotogaceae; genus Marinitoga; species Marinitoga piezophila. Next base: position 11,154 of record NC_016748.1, on the reverse strand, counting down.
TAAAATTTTCAATACTTCTTTTAAATTCTCAATGGACTCTTTTTCACCCAAACAAAACTATACTACAATTAAAATAATAATAAGTCCTATCAATAAATAAAGACCTCTTTTAACCCCAAATATCAAATTCTATAAGTCTTTTTTCATCGTAACATCAACTCCTTTTTTTATTTTTTTTCTACACTATTAATTATATTTTTCTTCTTGTTTTTTGTAACATAACTAAACTTCTTTAGCCTGTCATATTCCCACCTCCTACTAATAAATTAACACATGAAACTGATGATAACTTGCCTATTTCTAATTATCTTCATAAATAATAGTGTATTATTATATCCTTTTTAAATCTCGAATAAAAAATTTCATGCGGCATGAGAAAAAAACATATGACCGGAATATTATTCCGAGCATAATTTATAACCTTATAAATCATAAACGTTTTCCACGCTATAAAAAAAGCTGATTTCATATGCTAGGATATTTCATCCTGTCATAAATAAATTAACAACTTCAATCTGAGAAAAGCTGAAACATTTAAGCATTATATATATACAACCATCAGACAAATTATTGAAATATAGCTATTTTGAACTTATGTAACCTTATTGGAATGTCAGCCTAAAATTTCCGTGTTTGTTAGTAACTATATATGAAAATTAACACTTTCACAAAATTCTTTAATGAATTTATGAACTAAATTCTCCTACTGAAAGGGAGTAACATACCGTTACTTCCTTAATGATAAAAAGGAAAGAAAATTATATTCTTTTGAATCAAGAAAAGTCAAGAGATTTAGTTATGCCTTTAATTAGAATATAAAACTGAAATATTGATATAATCATTAAAACAAAAGATTTATTCATTTTAAGATCTGGAATTATAAATTACAAAAAGTTTAATAATCAAACGGCGCCAAGCGCCATCAATTATAGATTACAAAATCATGAAGACACAAACGAAACCATTTCGTTTGTAACTTCACAAAACCGAAACAAAAAAAACATCAGAAGCCAGATCTCATTAATAACATTATTTTTTTTTGACTTCTACTAAAAGCATCAATGAATTGAATAATAGTTAGGCCATCTTTACCAAGTAATCATGCAACTTTTAAGCAAATTACAAAAACATGAAGAGCTAACGGCAGAATCTGCCATTAGCATTTTTATAAAACTGCAATAATAAAATATACTTACCTTATTACAAAAAAGTTAAAAATCAAAACGACACGATGTCGCTTAGGTCAGAAACAAAGTTGTAAAAATAAAAAAAAGGCGTCTGGACTATTAATCCAAACGCCTTGGGCCGCTAAGGGCAATTTCATTCAGTTTAAGACCGCTAAGGGCACAGTGTAGTTTATACCTACATTATAAATATAACACAAAACAATATCTTTGTTAACTGTGTTTAAAGTCAATTATAACCATTTATCATAAATTAGAATAAAATTACTTCTTATTTCTTTTAAATCCTCATTTTTCATTCTTCGATATCTACTTCTGGTATTTTCCCTTTTTTTAAAAATATTTTGATTATTTGCATATCTATTTCATCAAGCTGTTCATTTTTTAATTTAGTTAATTTATAGCCTTTATAGCCTTGCTCTCTCAAATACTTAATTTCTTCCAATCTTTTTATCCTCATTTTACTTATCGTCCTTATTTGCTTTAAGTCAACATAACTTTCATCATCCAATTCTGAAAGATCTCCTATTTTAACTAATCCATCAACATTCGTCTTTAATCCTTTTTTATTTGATGTTTTTATCGGAGCTATTATTATAGTTCTTTCACTTTTTTTATTATCGTTTTCTATAACCACAACAGGTCTTATTTTATACAATTCAGAACCAATCGTTTGACCAAGATCAACATATATTATATCTCCTCTTTTAAACCTTGGCATCTTACTATAATCAAAATTATCTTCATATAACTTCTTATCCAAAAAGATCTTAAACCCCTTAAATGAATAATATATCTTTTCCATATTATCTTTAGAAATTACTTTCTTAGCATAATTGCTTACCTGTTCAATATATTTTTTCACATCATCTATAGTTAATTTCTTCTTTTGATTCATACAATACCCCTTTCTTCAATTTCTCTAATCTTCATTATATCACACTTTCCGATAAAAAAAGCATTTAAATTGTTATTCTCTCTCTTAATTTTTAAATTAAATGTCTGGAATATATCAAAAATCCGACATCATGTAGGTTTTGATTATTTTTCTTTGATGTTTGAACTTCTATAATCTTCATTATTAGCTTATTTCACAATATTAAACCAATTAAAAGGTGTTCAAAATGAATAGTGGATTAAATTAAATGAAAGGAGGCGATTTCGTGGATCCATAAATCTATAACAGATGTTTCATAAAATGAAATATTATCAAAAAAAATAAAAAAAATATTGGAGGCTATTGCCTCCAAAAACTTTTTTATAAAGGAGGACATAAAATGACTATTATTTATTACTTTATTATTGAATTACTTTTGTTTGCATTAAAATATCTTAAACACAACCACATTATTTCATTTGAAATAATTATTCGGATTTTAATAATACTATACAAAATTTATGTAATATTGTATATCGATTTTAATATTATAGATGTCATTTCAATAATTCAAAACATCTATCATATTCAAAAATTGATAATAATACAAAAAAATAAGAAAAGGAAGTGAATTCAACACTTCTTTTTTTATTTCTTATTGCACTGCCTTTTACGGGCGGTGCAGTTGTTTTAAAGCAAAGGAGCCACGCTTACTAAAATTTTAGTATTTGCTTTAAATAAGGTATCTTCGATTTGAAGACTCCTTCCTGGAGTGGCCCAAATTTTAATAAAGCTCTCCCGTTGAAACGACGGATTAGCCTTCTTAACTTTTTAGTATGTAAAATTTTAGGATTACTAACATTTACGTAGAAAGATATATTAGAACTTCTCTTTTTTTCTGAAGTCTAAATCTGTATATTACTTCATTACAACCAACACAATATATCCTTACCTATTAATACCTTCAAAAAAAGCTATATTCCATTGAGAGGGCAAAAATTTAATAAAAAAGGAGCGTGATATCATGCCCATTAAAAAGAAATTAGAGCCTATATTCCAGGCTCTAAAAGTACTTTTGGTCTTTTTGATTAATAAAATCTATGATCACATCTTCGAAATCATCTTGCTACCAGTTATTATAATTATAGCACTTTTTATATTTATTTTAAAATTAATCATAATAAGTCAAGTAGAAAAAGAACTTAAAGCTTCAATTAAGTAAGAAATTATAACTTCTTAGTTTGGATTTTTTGCCCTCTCTTTTCTGTTTCCAAAATCATATTATTTCCACCTGACGAAATCATTTCGCTATGTCATAGTTGACAATGTGTTCGGCACTTCAGCATACTATGCTTAAAATGGTTGAGAAAAGTTAAGATATTTCAGATCTGATATTTATTACATATCCTTTTTTTATTCTTTGATATAAACCTTTTTCGGAGGTTAATATTTTAGAGAGACTAAACTTAAATAATTGAGTTCAGAGTTAGTTCTATATTCACTCTGTCTTTGAATTCTTTGTATTTTTTCGTACCTAAATGCGCATATTTCGTACCTAAATGCGCATATTTCGTACCTAAATGCGCATATTTCGTACCTAAATGCGCACGCCGTTTTCTCTAATTTAGTATTTAACGTATTTTCAGACCCCGCATTTTCTCTTATAATATTATAAGATTATAATATTACTATAAATGGCGGCAAAAAATGCCGCCATATTTTAAGACAAAAACCTTTTTTTATTTAGTTCAATATAAACTTCATCATTTGAAATTCTATAATTATTTATAAAACCAAGCCGCTTAAATTTCTCCAATTTCGTTCTTAAACTTCTTTTTAAATTGGAAATTTTTCTTTCTTTAATATATTTCTCTAATTTTGCTCTTATGGCAAAGCGTTCAAGATCTTCTTTAATTATCAACGTTTTTTCGCCAGTTTTATCATGATAAGAAAGTTTGAAAGCCTTCAAATAAAAATATCTGAGTATATTCATTGCACTTTCAGCATCACGTGTAAAGTTTTTTGATATAATTTCAAAAACATCTTCTGGGAGATGAAGAGAATATTTGATAATATCTCTTGTAAAAATATCACTTAGCTTAATATAAAAGTTTTTTCTTGTACTTGTTCTTTTATTGCCTTCAAAAATAGATATTTCTGACTCTATTAAATACATTAATTTCATATTTCTTACGACCTCTTGCACTTTAACAGTTTTTTTTGATTTCTTATCATATGCTTTAAACGTTAATTTAAAGTCAAATTCCTTTGCTAATAATGAATTCAAAGCTTCTTTAGCTTCTTTATATAATTTGCCACCGCTTTTTTTATTTTTATTTAAACCGTAAGCTTCATAATATTCATTCAAATTTATCCTTAATTGTGCTGAGTATAAATTATTATTTATTATTTCTAGAGTTGGATCCTCAAGCGTGTATTTTACAGGTTCTTTTTTATCGCCATTATAACTTCTTTTTTTTAGAATTTTTTGAAGAGCAAAGATAGCTTTTTGTTCTGGAAAAGATAAATTTAATAAAATAGGTTCTTGTGTTTTAGAATCTAATATTTGAATTTGTCCTTCTTTTTCAAAAGGTAATGCTGTATAAAGATTTTCGAAATGAACTGGAGTTTTGACGTAGGATTCTTTATATGTATTGGTATAATATTTTAAAAATAACCATAAACTTGAATCTGGAAAATTTTTTATAAATTCATCAATGTTTTTGTAATTAAAAAAGGATTCAAATTTTCTTTCAGCAGTAATTAAATCTTCTTTAGTAAGATTTTGTTTTTTTAATGCATATTTGAATTTTCTTTTTTCGAATTCTTTTATTGTTTTTATATTTTCTTCTAACATTTCAAGTAATTTTTTGCTAATATTCTCTTCAAGAATAATATTCTTTTTATAATGTTTTAAAAGCTCATTATATTTTTTTAAAGAAATTTTTCCTTTGGCTATTTGTTCATCGTGTGAAATATTTTCTATTTTTGTTATTTCAATTTGGTGTTTGTCGACCATAAATAGAAACTTATTATGATATCGATTTTCAGATCTTTCTGGGAAAAAATCTTTAACTAAGTTATTAATATTGCCATCAAAATCATAAATGTTAAAAGGAAAAAACATTTCTGGCACTATTTTAAATTCATTAGCCTTTTGCAAAAATTCATATATTAGTTTTTCGCTATAATTCATTATAAAGAATGCCATTCTTTCAGTTTCAAATACTTGAATTTCTAAGCTCATAGATATCACCTACTTATCTTGATTATCTATCATATAAAATCTGTTTTTCTTTGTTTCAAATTTTAAGTCCACATCACCTTTAAACCAAGATAATTTATTTTTTAAGAATTTGATTTTTACGTCTATTATTCTATTTTCATCATTTTTTGTTGATGTTTCATAAGGATTTTTTGCTTTATCGCTACTTGCTTCTGTAATACCAAGGATTAAATTTGCATTGTAAGCATATTTACCAGTTTCGTTTATATCAAACATAGTTACATCTTTTCTATTAGAGTTTTCGGGCTTTCTAAGTTCAGTTGTGGTAAATACTGGTATATTATAAATATCCACAATTTCTTTTATTTTGTTAGCTCTTATAATATTAGCTTCTCTTAAGCTGCCGATTTTATCGGATATTTCAAGATTATGAAGACCATCAATCATTACTAGCAAATGGCCATTTGATTTTGAATATAATGCTTCTATATCACTTTGTAAGGTTGGAAAATCTGGAATTACAGAAATATCTCTTATAAATAGCTTTTTATCATACCACTTAAAAAATAACTCCTTTGCTTGATTAAATCTTAACAGTTTTTCTTCATCTTCGATCTTTTTTTGAATTTCATTTATAGCTAAATTTGATAAAGTTGCCAGCATTCGATTAAATATAAGAAGGTCACTATCATCAAGTGAATAATAAACACCTGTAAGTTCTTCATTTACCTTCAATAGATCTAAGAATAAATTTATAGTAAAAGCTGTTTTTCCTACATTTGGATGTCCGGCTATTATATAAAATCCTGGTTGAACTCCGTCCATATAATAAACAATTTGACTAAATTTTTCACTGGTATATCCTAATAATCCAGTTCTATTTTGTGCCTGTTCTAGTGCGTTTAAAAACTTTTCTTTTTGATTTATTTGCTTTGGAGTAATTTCTTTTTTTAGTGTTAAAGCATAACTGAAAATGTCATTAACGATTTTTTCAGTATCTTCAAATTCAATTGAGTTATGAATATTATTAAGAAAATCTTTTAATTTATTTTTAGTTTTTTGTTCTTGTTTTAGTTTTTTGATTTCATGGAATTTTTCTAACCATTTTGATTTTTCTATTCCAAAATATGCTAAAGTTTTGTTTAATTCATCTTCTGATATAAAATCAGGATTTTTTAATGAATCATAAAGCATTACTAAATTATTTAAGCCAACTATTCTTTTATTGAAGTTTTCAGCTCTTAGATAATCACCAAAGGATATTTCACTTAAAACTAAAAATCCGTTTCTTTCTGCTAACATTTGAGTTTGTTCTCTAATTCCATTAAAAAAATCTTCAATATCGCTATTCATAAACCATTCATTAACATCTTTAAATTCTTCTGGGATATCTAAAACATATATTTTAAAGTCATAATTTTTTAGGCCTAATTCTAAAAACTTTTTTGTTTTTTCTCTTCCAGATTTATCATTATCAAACATCAAGAATAAAATTGAAATGCCGGCTTTTTTTAGATCTTCTAGATATTTCTTTTCATTTCCTGATCCTAATATGCTAATTGCGGGTAAATCTATACGCCAAAGACTTAAAGCATCAAACATACCTTCTGTTAAAATAGCATATGGAGAAAATTTAGAATCTTCAGGATTGAAGAATTTTAAAACTTCTTCAAAAAATAACAGTTGTTTATGTGCTCCTTTACTAATATAATATCTTTGACCTTTATCATAATAGTTTCTTTTTATGTATTCATTTGTATTTTTGAATAAACCATCATTAAATTCTTTTATATTTACAGCTATTCCGTTATTTTCATATATTCCGAATTTTCGTATGAAGAATTTCAAATCTGACAAATCTTCAAATTTCAATCTTGCTTTTAAGTAATCATAAAATTTTTTAGAATATTCTTTTTTATGCTTTTTTAAATTTATATGGTCGTAAAGGTTAAATTGTTCTATAAAATCAATTAGAGAGCCACTTTTTCCACAGCCGAAGCATTTATATACAAGGTATCCATTTTGGTTTTCAAATATATTGAAACTTGGATTTTTATCATCATGATCCGGAAAAGGACATCGAAATATGATATTATTTTTCCAACTTTTAAGTTTTGGTTTTAAATCCATTTGTTCAGCCCAATCATTTATTTTTAATAAAATTTCTTTATTATCCATAAATACACCTCCATAAATTAATTCGATTCTTTTATAATCCTAGACCTGCTGATTTTGCAGATCTAGGAATTTATGCTATAATTAGCATATCAATTGGTGTTTTTTTTAGAGGGATGCTTTCCTGTGTGGAAGTGTCCCTTTTCTTAGTTGTTCATAGCTTCTTTGAATATATACATCAAGATTTTCAAGCAGTATGAATAAGAGATTATGCGTATATTTTAATTTTTGAAGTGCTGAATATAAAGCTAAAGCATCACTTTCTTTTTTTATAGCTACTGGATCTACGACATCAAATAAATTGGCCAAAAGGTCTCTAATTACTTCAAGCTGAATTAAATTGTTTTCCAGCTCATTTGTGATTCTGAATAAATCATTTTCCTGATTTTCAATTTTCATCATAAGATCTCCTCCTTTTTTTATGGACTCTGAAAACTCGTTTTATTCTTCAAATAATACCTTCTCAAGATATACATCTTCAATTTCACCGCTTTGATTAAAACCGATGATTCCGTCGTTAAAAAATTGACGATAAAGGACACTTCTAACTTTATCAAGCTTTATACTTCTGGCATGTTGCAACCTCCCTTCAATAAAAATTTCTTCATACTCTTTGTCTTTTGAATAGTAATAGGAATAATCCAGGATTTCATCAACTACTTTGGTCAAAGAATTAAAATACTTTTCTTTTCGTTCGTGACCATTAATAAGATCTGTTTTCTTTAATCCATATTTTTTAGGATCCACACGAAAGATGATTTCAAATACCATAAGCCCACCCCCTAATGATTTTATGGTTATATTTGCTAAAATTTCGCGATATGAGAAGAGTTATTTGTATTAATAATATAATTACTATCAGAAAAATTTTCTTAGCGTTAAAACGCAAAATTATAGAGTATAATCATCAAAAACATGTTCCATTTTGTCATAAAAAAAGTCCAATAATTTTTGCATGTTTTCAGTTATTCCTTCAAAAGTTTTAATTTCAAAGTTAAAATAAAGGTATTCCAAAAAGTATTTGATATATACACTTGAAAAATCCTTTTTAGCTTGAGTTAAGATAAATAATAAATCATAAATCTTTTGGAGCTGTTCCCGAGATAACTCATCTTTTGCAACAATAGCATGTGTTTGATTATAATTATCTGGTTGTATTATAAAAACAAATTCTTTATTTTGGATATTTTCATATACATTAATTAAAGCTGTATTTAAGAAAAAATTGTTATAAGTATGTAATTCCTGGATTTTTTCTTTCTCTAGTGGTTTCAAATCAAATATTATCTTTTTTATTTCAAAATAACTTTTCAAAAATGCGTATATGTTTTCTTTGAATTCTTCATAATCTATTCCGTAAAAACTTTTCATTTAGCCCACCCCCGATATACTTATTCTGATTCAGTACTTTTATAGCTTTCGTTTAATAGCTTTTCGATATCAGCTCTTTTAAACAATACTTTCTTGCCTATTTTTATTGGTTTTAAAATTCCTTGTTTTGACCAACGATATATAGTAACTTCTGAAACTTTTAGTAATTTTGCTACTTCCTTTTTAGTTAAAAATTCATCTTCTAAACCCATAATATAACCTCCTTAAAAAGCTTTTATTACTACATTGTTTGAAGTAACCTTTGTGTATATGTCAGTTATTGCTATATTGGAATGGCCAAGTATAGCCTGTAATTGATTAATAGCTCCGCCTCTATTTAGAAATTCAACAGCGAAAGTATGTCTTAAAAGATGAGGATGTATTCCATGCTTATTAAAGTATTTCTGAATAGCTCTTATTGATTTCTTATTTTCAAAAAGCCTGTATTTATTTGCAAGATCTAAAAGTTTTCTTTCTATCAATAAGACACGTTCTTTATTACCTTTACCTTTTATTCTAAGTTCTGCATATTCTCCTGTTATTCTAATATCTTTTTCTGTCAGGTTATGATATTCTGAAATTCTTAAACCAGTATTTCTTAAGAATATGGCCAAAGCTCTATAATAGTCATTCATTTTATCAGTAATAGCTTTGAATTCTTCATCGGTTAAATATTTTGGTAAGCTGTGATATCTAGGTGCTTTAGCATTAGCAAGATAATTTTCTTTAATATATCCATGCTCATAAAGATATTTTACGAAAGATTTAGCTATAACGATTTTAGTTTGAATAGAACTTTCTTTGTATTTCTTTAAAGATTTTAGAAATCTATCAGTTCCTTTTTTGGTTATTCCATATTCTAACAGATCTCGAATTGTTGATTCATATCTTTTAAGTGTCTTCTCACTTACTCCTCGGTAATGTCTTAAGTAATTAAAATACTCTTGCATAATTTTATCCGGTTCAATCTTCATAGTGCCACCTCCTGTTTTCTTTTCATAATTTTTCATTTCTATTCAAATTATAACTCTAAATTACATATAAAATCAAGTAATAAATGTAACAATTTTTAAAGAGAAAAAATAAAGGTCAAAAAAGTGTTTTTCAGGAATAGCGGAAATGATTATCTTAATTGAGATATAGTGTGTTGGTTCATATTATGTAGTATAATACGCACCATATATATTATACCATAATAAACAATATTTTGTATTAATATTTTGTATATATACATTATATAGTGGTATAATACACATAGGAGGTGATTATTATATATAGATTGAACATAAATGTAGGAATTAAAATTAAAAAGATGCTAGATGATTTAAGCAAAGAGGAAGGACGAAATGTTTCAGAGATAATACGAGAAGCTATTATAAAACTTTTAAGAGAAAGAGGTTACTTTGAAGATTGAAATAATTCCCATCGCTAAAATTTGAAGTTTTAAGGCATTTTAATTTTTATTTATAATAAATCATATTCAAAAAGATTTTTTCGTGCTCTTATCGCTAATTTTTTTGCAACTGAGGAGGTGAATTATGAAGGAGTTTGATAAGAATACCAGAGAGAAGGTAAGAATTTTTATAGAAGAATATGCAGGAAAACAACTTTTACATATTAGAGTATTTTACCAAGATCTAGACGGCGAATGGAAACCTACCAAAAAAGGAATTTCTTTAAGACTGGAATTAGCAGAAAAAGTTTTAAGAGGTGCATTAGATGAATTAAAAGCTGGTGTATAGAATGAATGAAATCATTGTCACTAAAAAAGATGTAGCATATTATCTTCAAAAATACAGAAAGGCAATTCAAGATATTTTTTCTCAAGTAGTACATTTATATTTTGATGAAGGAAAAATAAAGTTTGAATATTCCTTTTATTCTGTAAAATATGAAACTATAAAAAGTAAAATTAATCGTGTTCGTGATTTTAATTCATTGATTAAAGAAGGATATCCGGAAAGTTTAATTAAAGCATTTGCTATCGTTGAATTAGTAGAATTTTGGCTATATAGCAAAAAAATAAATCTATCAGATCTGGAAAGAGAATGTTTATTCTGGTTTTATATCAATCATGATTTTGAATATTATGGTAAATTTAATAAGCTTTATAAGACACTTTCAATGTCAGAAATAGCCAGAAAGCTAAACATTAAGAAGTCTGATGTAAGAAGGTATATTGATAAAGCTATAAGAAAGATTTTAAAATACAATAATGAATAAATTAATGGAATACTATGCTGGTTATCATAAAAAAATCCTCCATATCGGAGGATTCTATATTTTAGAATAAATTTCTCTAAAATACTTTTATAAGTTAA